>CAYJBA010000007.1:18433-19361 GCA_964367865.1 uncultured Bacteriovoracaceae bacterium
AAAAATATACACAACCTTTCTGCCGGCAGAAGCGAGAAACTCCATTGGAAAAGTTGGCAAAGATACCGAAGCTGTCGTGTACATGTTAAAAAAAATTGGTTTCGAGTATAAAAATCAGGTCGACCCCTTTGATGGTGGGCCCCATCTCTGGGCAAACGTCGATCATTTAGTGCCCATTCGCAATATAGCGATAGGCGCCGTGGCTTTTGGTTCCGTCGAGTCTAGCGGCGAGGTCATCAGCACCGGATTGTTGAGCAAAGCTCAGCAAAACGCCGGCCAATTTAGGGCTGTCGAAGTTAAAGCTGTCACCAAAGCTGGGCAAATTACTCTGGCTTCCTTAAACCAGGATCAATTACGCACCGTTCTAGGATTATCTTCCGGTGACTCAGTAGTGTTCATGCCGTATTATTGAGTGATCCATGAGCAAACCGAAATTTAAATTTAAATATTTAGGTAATTATATTTCAGGTAAATTTGTGATGCCAGGAGATCCAAACGGCGACTGGATTTCTCGCGCACCAGGGGATGCCACTGACGAAATAGCGCGTGTTCAATATTCTTACGCTTCAGTAAACGAAGCGATTCAGTCATCAAGAGATGCGTTTAGAAGTTGGAGAAAAACCCCCATTGCGGCGCGTGCGGAACTTTTAAAACGCTATCAAACATCTTTAAAAAAGCGCGAAGAGGAGCTGACTGAGGCTATTGCCCGCGAGGTTGGAAAACCCATTTGGGAGTCCAAAACCGAAGTTGCGGCCATGCTAGGAAAAATCGATATCACGATCAACGAGGGGATGAAACCGGTCTCAGATTATGAAGTCCCGGCGATCATGGAAAACACTCGCGGCACTTGCCATTACAAGCCACTTGGAGTGATGGCAGTCCTCGGGCCGTTTAATTTTCCAGGACACCTGCCGAACGGCCAGATCGG
>CAYJBA010000008.1:0-18884 GCA_964367865.1 uncultured Bacteriovoracaceae bacterium
CGAAAAAATTTGTGAAAAACAATAAATCGAATCACCGGGCCTGGCGTAAAACGTTTGATCCCCATGCTCCCAAAATCGCCATTTAGATCGAGTAAAAGTCAGGGCGTATCCATCTTCTCTTTTTTCGACTCCATGAAAAATTCCGAGATAGGTCACTGAAAGTGGAACAGGTGGAATGAGATGTGCAAAATAAAGAACTGTGATCAATGCTTGAATGCCCAAGTATGGATAGACAACGTGGGTCCGAAATAGACGCGGGCGCGTAACGAGCTTGGGCCGAAACCATTTATATAAAGAGTACAGTACCAACCCTGAGAACATGATCGCGCATAAAAAAGGAAGAGTACCGATAAATCCAAGTACTATCGGTGCGAGTGATATCAAAAAAGAAATAAGGCATAAGCTCCAAAAGGCCACATGAACTTGGGTCTGTGATTTTCCAAATCGCTTAAACTCATTGAGCATGAGCAGCACGACTAAGAGAATAATAAATATAAATGAAGAAAGCGCTGAGGAGCTTTTGAAAAAGAAAATCGTGTAACTATTGAGAAGCGTTCCCAGGAGAAAATGCAGAACTGCCTCACGGTACGGCCAAACCTTTTTTAGTATGCGAGGGGGATGAATTTCACTGATACCTTCCATGAGCTCAATGCCGATCAAACCGCCGGAAATCACAAGGTAGGCAGCCTGCTGGATAATCGTTTTGAGCTCATCAATACGAGTAAGGATGAGAGTATCGAAAATAAAGCCGCATATAAAAGTGCCGATCGGAACCCATCGCTCGTATTGGCGATAAAGATCTTTCGCTCGCTTAATCATTACGATGATTTCTGATGATCAACGTCAGTGTTGGCTTTGGCTTTAGTTTCGTTCCAGGTAGCAATAAGGCTTTTGACTGCAGCGATGATTTTGGGCAAATGCTCCAGTAAGGTAGGTAGATCTCGAATCATACGATCCGACCAATGATCCACATGTTGAGCACGCCTAATCCATGGCATCAGCGGCCAAAGGACGAAAGCTAAACTCAGCACAAATCCCCCATAGAGACACAGGATGGATGTTAGAAATAGGCTTGAAGTCAGATCCCAGCCCATTGGAAACGAAACTCTGGCTAGAGCGAAAATCCCAAGCCCTAGTCCGATGTGCACGAGTAGAAACACGAGGAGGCTGCGGACTTTAAGAGCCGAAAGTAGGTTTTGAATCATTATTATCCCCGACCCCGGTGCCAGCATTCGGTTGCCCGCGCGTCTGTTACCCTAAATTTTTAAAAAGGAAAAGTCATTCCCAATCCAACTAATTCGTGACTCACTTCGAGCCGGATTAGAAACATCGCACTTACATTCCAAAAAGTTCCAATGCCTAAACGCGGAATCATTTCTATCTTTGATGGAATTCCTGCGTGTGTTGGAATAAATGCCCCGCCCAATCCGCCCAGCGCATAGAATGTCCATTCAGCGTCTTTATTAAAGTTCCAGCGTAAATGTGCGCTATATGCCCAGGGGGTAAATCCGGTTGCAAAATAGGGACCCAGCTGCGCTTCAAGCCAAACCGAATTATTCACATCGGGAATAAAACCTTGATTAACAATCTTCTTAGCCAAGGTTCCTAGGAGTGTAAAATTACCAACCCCATCAATGACTCCGACACCTGCAATCCCGCCCACCGCGACTTCGCTCGAATCAGGTTTTCCCTTCCATTCGGATGCGAATGAGGTGGAAGCAATGAGAAGTCCAGCAACCAGAATTCTAGAAAATAATCTGCCATGTTGTGTCATGATTTACCCCTTTGATTTCGTCATCCTAACTCAAACTTTCTAATCGATCGAGTAAGTTTTTAATCATGACTCCGGTTGCGCCCCAAATTCGGTACGAGGCCCACTCAAAAACCGCAATAGGATATCGAGCCTGGCCTATTTGAATATACTCTTCGCGATATACGCCGGGCGCTAAAAGTTGCGAAAGGGGAACCCAAAATGCCTCTTCTATTTCATGATGATTTAGGGATAGCACAATATTTTCGGTCGACAGCAACAATACCCCAATTACGGGTGTTACGACGAAACCAGTAAAAGTCGAAAGCTTGGGTAGAACTCCGATCACCTCTATGATTTTACCTGAAATTCCGGTTTCTTCGTCCGTCTCTCGAAGAGCAGTTGCTATGTCGTCCGGATCTTCTGGTTCGCGAACTCCCCCAGGAAATGCCATCTGCCCTTTATGATGATCTACATGGTCGGTTCGTTTTGTAATGAGTAAACTGGGTTCATTTTTAAATATTCCAAAGAGAGCCAATACCGAGGCGGCGGCGCCTGCTTGGGCAGATACAGGTCTTCGCGTAAAGGGAAGTTCCTGGGCAAGAGCTCGTGTCAACTCGCTTTCAAGCTTCTCCTGAGTGGATAATCGCTTTAGATCTATTTTCAAGAATTTTATTTTCCCCTAAGATCTATGCCATAGCGCTGAGCTTTTCGATAAAGTGTCGCTCGATCGATTCCCAGGACCTCGGAGGCTTTAGATTTATTATAGCCGACGTCCAACAAAACTTTTAGAATATGGGCTTTTTCCATGTCTTCTAACGAGGTTTTAGAGGAGTCGCTATCCATTGATTCAATGGCGCTTAAGCTATTTTCTAAATTTCCGCGAGAAATCTCCGGTGGAAAATCCTCTGGAAACAAAACGGAGGTGTTCGTCATTGCGATCGCTCTTTCAATTGCATGCTCGAGTTCACGAATATTTCCGGGCCAGCTGTAGTTTTTAAGAAGCTCTATCGCTTCATCTGAAATATGAGAGACGTTCTTTTTGTTTTTATCAGAATATCTGGACAAAAAGAAACCAACGAGTTCCGGGAGGTCTTCCATTCTTTCGCGAAGGGGTGGAAGCTCAATCGAAATCACCTTGAGTCGGTAATAAAGATCTTCTCTAAATTTTCCTGCTTTTACCATAGCATCCAGATCCCGATGTGTCGCCGTAATCACTCGCACATCCGACTTGCGAGTTTCATTAAACCCGACGGGTTTAAACTCGCCTTCTTGGAGCACTCGGAGAAGCTTAATTTGAAGTGAAGGGGAGATATCTCCGATCTCATCTAAGAAAAGAGTCCCGTTATTGGCCTCTTCAAACAATCCCCGCTTGTCCGAAACTGCACCCGTAAACGCTCCTTTGATGTGCCCAAAAAGTTCTGACTCCAAAAGATTTTCTGCTAATGCTCCACAGTTGACAGCTATAAATTTTCTATTTTTTCGGCCGCAATTATCGTGAATCGCCCGAGCTACAAGCTCCTTGCCGGTTCCACTCTCGCCTATCACGAGAACGGTACTCGTGGACATCGCGGCTCTCGCCAAAGTTTTATAAACTTCAACAATTTTTGGTGATTTCCCAATCAATACTTTGGAACCCACATCGATTCTGCCACTCTGCCCAGACCCTTTGCTTTTGCCCTGAGACTCCCAATGCTTAACTGCGCGAACGACTAATGCCTTAAGATCATCCATCTTAAATGGCTTGCTAATGTAATCAAATGCTCCCTCTTGAATTGCGCTAATTGCGCCCTCCATACTCCCAAAACCTGTCATCAGTATCACGGCGGTATGGGAGGCTTGCTTTTTTGCCTCTCTCAACACAGCCATCCCATCGAGTTCAACCATTCGAATATCTGAAACGACCACTGGAAATGTTTCTTTTTTCAAAATGCGAATAGCGGATTCTGCATCAGGAGCTAACTGAACGTGATGGCCCTCTTTTTCTAAAACCTCTCTTAGAAGTTTTCGCATGACTTCATCGTCATCAACGACCAACACTTTAGCTTTATTAGAAGGAGTAGCGCTCATTGTTTCACCTGGTAAGGAAGCTTAAGGGTGGCTCGGGTCCACGCTCCTTCTTTGGAGTCGATCTGGAGTTCACCCCCATATTTATTTGCAAGATCGCGGCAAATGGTCAAACCTAATCCGGTACCCTCTCCCGGCCGCTTGGTCGTAAAAAAAGGCTTAAGCACATTTTTTAGGTGCTCTTTGCTGATCCCCTCACCCGTGTCATAAACTGTGATCTCAGCCCAATGCTTTCCTTCGAAACTTTCCATTTTGGATGAAATTTCTAACATGAGACGAGTTTTTTCTTTCTGATCCCTTTTACTGCTCAAACTGTCGAGTGAATTATTAACTAGATTGAGTAGGATTTGCTCGATCTCAAGTGGTACTGCCCTAACCGGCCCCATTCCACGGTCTAAATCTCTCTTAATTTCTATACCCAAGGACTCCGAGCGAGGACGCACAATTCCTAATGTTTTATCAGCGATTAAGTTGAGGTCTACCAGTTGGGTCTGAGAAGCCGGTTTTGCCGTACTTTGAAGAAAGTTTTTTACAATTTTTTCGATCTTGGTTACCTGGCCATTTATAACCTCAAGGCGATCGACAGCCCCAGTGTTTCGCGTGCCTACTTCGTCACGTAGTAACTGTAGGTGTCCCCCTATTGCGTTTAGGGGCGTGCCAATTTCATGAGCAAAACTCGCCGTGAGTTGTCCCATGACCGCAAGTTTCTCAGTATTAAGAAGCTGGCGATGAACATCGTGCAGCTTTTCTGTTAATTGAATATTTTGCGTCTCGGCAAGCCGGAGCAGGCGATCATTGGCAATAGTTTTTCTTAGAAAATAACTCAGCACCACAATGAGTACAATAACGCTAAAAAACGCAGCCGCAGCAGTAGTTCTCCAGAGTGCATCAATCAGTCGATTAATAAACCCCATCGAAATTTCGAGATGAACAGATCCAAGAATGCGTTTTGGACCGTGTGGATCACGGCTTTTTTGTTCGATAGGAACCATGATTTCCCAGAATCGCCCGCTAGATTCATCAATTTTAAATTCACTGGTAACCGATTCTGCGACGGTCCATACCTGTGAGGGCGGGGAACTCTCATCGTCAATGTTTGAAGCGATATTCTTTACAATACCCGTTAAAGAATCACGGACCAATACATCGATCCGAACAATATTGGGCTGTGAATACAGAATATCTTGCATACGTGTTTCGATGGCAGGTCCAGGCTGAGGTAATGAAATGAGCCTTGAGCTCACAATTTCGGCGCCCAGAGTTCTGGCGGCATTAATTCCGATTTGGCGAATTTCTTCCTCTAAGAGGGGTTGAGTCAACTTGTTTTGAGCGATCGTGACAATCAAAAATGTGGGAATGATGACAGCGGCCAAGACCAAGCTTACTTTAGCCTGCAAATCCATCCGTCTGAGAGGCTTCATGATTTCACTCTACAATGAAATAGGGACTCGAGCATGAATAAAAAAAGCCGGAATTCCTCACGGATATTCCGGCTTTTTAGAAATTCTGAAACGAACTTCTTAGTGAGTTTCGCCAGCTGGAGCATCAGCAGGAGCAGCGGCATCAGTAGGAGCTGCAGCATCCTTTTTCTTGGCCTTTTTAGCTTTCTTTTCTTTTTTGCCTTTTTTAGCTTTGCTGATCACAGTATTTTTACCTGTGTTAGTATTGGTGGTTCCAGAAGCTAAAGCAAACGAACTCATAGCGAAAAGTGCAACGATCATCATTACAACTGATTTTTTCATATCCTTCTCCTTAAGAAATCCCCGAGGGGGTTATTTTTTGCGCTCCGAAAATTAATCGGAGCTAAGTCACAAGACCTAAAAGCAAGTGTGATGCCAGAACAAACCATCATAATATCAGACACTTAAATTTTGCTGCGGCGCTCAGTTTCGTAGCTTTACGCTACACATTGTCGGGGAGTGCAACAACGCGCTCTACAATCCAGGTTGCAATTCTATCTGTTTTGCTCGATCAAGAGACTGGATGAATGCCGAAACGCCTTTTAAAATGCGAATCCAAAACCCACGCCGCAAAAAGGCGATTGGGATGCGACTCCAGATTGAAGAAAACATTCGCTTATTTTTCAAGCGGCAAGGATTTGCGGAGACGAGGACGCCACTCTTGGTACGTTCTCCCGGAATGGAAGTTCACATTCGCCCTTTTTCTGTAAGCTCCTATGCTCAAACAGATTCTGTCTCGTCTTTTCTGCCTACATCTCCCGAATTTGCGATGAAAAAACTCCTCGTGGGCGGCCTAGAAAAGATATTTCAGATTTGTCCGGCTTTTCGAGATGAACCTCGCTCGAAAACTCACTCCCCAGAATTTACCATGCTCGAATGGTATCGAACTCAAGCTGGGTACGAAGACATCATGAGAGATACCGAGGAACTTTTTGAGCATTTAGCTATTAAGATTTTTGGAAAACCTAAACTCCATTATCAGGGGCAAGAGATTTCGCTTAAAGCTCCGTGGCCCCGGCTTAAAGTCAGAGATTTGTTTTTAGAAATGGCGGGAGTGGACCTCATCCGATGCCCCACCACTGCTTTGCTCGCCCTAGAGTGTAAGAAATTAAATATCAGTGTGAATCCAGCTCAAGACACTTGGGACGATCTTTTTTTTAGGATCTGGCTCAATCAGATTGAACCTCGCCTGCCTACAAATCAGGCAGTTTTTATAACCCGCTACCCCACTTCGCAAGCGGCCCTGGCCAAGATCGATCAGGACCCCGATGGAACTTATTGGGCAAAGCGTTTCGAGGTCTTTGCAGGTGGCCTCGAATTAGGAAATGCTTTTGAAGAGTTGACTGATCCTATTGAGCAAAAAAATCGATTTGAAAAGGCTATGAAAGAGCGCGAATTAATTTACGGCGCAGCCTTTCCTGCTTCGCCGATCGACCAGGAATTTCTTACTGCCCTTCATGAGGGAATGCCTTCTTCGGGTGGCATTGCGATGGGAGTGGACCGCATCGTGATGCTTTTTGCAGATGAAATCGATATTGATTATACATTTTGGCTTTCGGCTTGTTTGGCCTGAGCTACTTGATAACGATGTAGCCGCGCATAAAGCCCGTTTTGATTTAGGAGTTCAGTGTGATTTCCTTTTTCAATGAGAACCCCTTTATTCAATACAACGATCGTATCAGCTCGACGGACAGTGGCCAATCGATGCGCGACCATGATCATTGTATCTCCTTGGGCTGCGTTATCCAGCGCTTGCTCAAGTTCATGCTCAGATCCGGAATCCATATTTGAGGTGGCCTCGTCGAGAATCCACACCTTAGGATCAGAATAAAGCGCTCGACTAAATCCCAACACTTGTTTTTCACCGATTGAAAGATTCGCACCTCGCTCCTGAAGGTGAAGCTCTGGTTGACCCGATCCCTGAGGTCCCCACCACTTCTCCAAACCCAACCGAGTGAGAAGCGCACTCACCTTAAAAAACCCAGATGCATTTTCATGCGAGGGGTCGGCTGCCCAAAATGTAATATTATCTTTAAAGGTGCCCGAAAATAAAAATGCATCCTGTTGAACAACGCCAAACGTTGCACGTAAAGATCTTCGGTCGTATTCCTTTAAATCCTTTCCATCGAGTAAGATACGACCCTTCTGTGGTTCATAAAGTCTCATGAGCAAAGCAATCAAAGTTGTTTTGCCAGCTCCCGTATGCCCAACAATTCCAACTTTTGACCCCGGATATATTTCAAGGTTAAAATCCCTTAAAATCCATTTTTCATCTTCATAAGCAAACCAGACGTTTTCAAAAATTAAATGACCTTGAACGCCCACTAGCGGCCTGGCTGGAGCCTTCGTCTCCTCGTCCCTCAGCTCAACTGGCCATTCTAAAACTGAAAACACCCTTTCTGCTGAGGCCATAGCTGAAAGAAATATATTCCATTTATCTGCAATTTCACGCATGGGCTGAAACATCGACTGCACGTACGCAAAAAAAGCCACCAATACCCCAGGCTTAAGGCTCCCGATGAGCGTCGCCTGGCCACCGTGATAGATCACAAGCGACAGGGCTATACCTGCAAAAACAGTGATGCTCGGCTGAAATAGGGCAAAGACTCTCACTGTTCCAATCTGAGCCTCGGTATACCATTGGTTTATTCGATCAAACCGAGCCAAATTAATGTTTTGGCGATTGAAAAGGTGAACGACTCTCATACCGATTAGGTTTTCTGCTAAAAAGGCATTCAATGCAGAAAGCTTTCCGCGTGCATCACGGTACGAAATTTTTAAGCGCACGCTAAAATAGACTGAGGTCGCCAGCATCATTGGAAATACAGCCATGGCTACGAGTCCAAGTTTAAAGTCAAGAACCAACAAAATAACTAAAATTCCTAAAACTAAAAGAATGTTGCCTACTACCGATACAAAGCCATTCGAAAACATTTCATTGAGAGAAGCAATATCGTTAGTTACACGAGTCATGAGTCGACCCGTTGGATGTTTATTAAATAAGGAGGAAGGCAATCTCTGGAGATGAGAGAAAAGCTGAGACCTAAGATCGCTTGTCACCTTCTGCCCAAGAACTTCAAACAAATAACTTTGTCCGATGGCGGCGACAACACGAACACAGATCACAATCAGAAAAACAACCGCTATTTGAATGAGTTTGTTCCAGTTCCTAGGAATTATCGCGTCATCTATAGCGTATCCAAAAAGACGGGGCTCCAAGAGGCTGGCCGCTGTCCCCACAATTACCAAAGCTAATCCTGTCGACAGTGGTTTCCACTGCTTAAAAGTCAATTCTACCAGGCGTCGAAGATTCTTCTTTCCAATTTTTTTTGAATAGCGTTCCTCAACATCGAGATAATGATCAAGAAAATTTTGATTACTCATGCGGGACCCATTGGCGACAATCTTTCCGAATCTAGACTTTCAGAGTATTGATCCAGCTCCTCTTTAAGTTGCTGTTGAGTATAATACCGCACGTAAGCGCCTCGGCGGTCTTTAAGTAGCTCTTGATGTGAACCGGATTGTCGTATCACTCCACCTTCAAGCACTATAATTCGATCTGCATCCTTAATAGTTGAGATGCGATGAGCGGCGATAATCTCCGTGTTACGCCCCGGTCGGGATCTCAAACCCTGAAGTATTTTTTCTTCAGTTTGAACATCCACAGATGACAATGCATCATCTAATACGAGTATAGGTGGTTCTTTAGCTAAGGCCCGGGCGATGGTCAGCCTTTGCTTTTGTCCACCCGACAAATTTACCCCTCTTTCGCCAATACGTGTTTGATAAGAACTCGCTAGACTCAAAACATCCTCATGAACAGCCGCACCCCGAGTCGCTTGCTCGATTAACTCAATTTGATCGCGCTCCGCAGTCCATCCCACCAATCCAAGTGCGACATTTTCAGTTACTGTCTCGCTAAAAAGGAGAACATCTTGAGAAACGTAACCCACTTGTTTTCTTAATTCCCCGATCGGCCAGTCGTTAACGTCGATTCCATCGATAAAGAGCATTTCTCGCTCTACGGGATAAAGTCGCGGGAGGAGCGAAAGAAGCGCGGATTTTCCACCACCGATGGCGCCCATAAATGCCACGCGTTCGCCAGGTTCGATCGTCAACGAGATATTTGAAAGCACGATTTTTTCGGCCCCAGGAAAACGAAACGACAGGTTTTTAAATTCGACGCGACCGATTGTGCGTCCTCCGCGGGCACTAAATTTTTCAGGGAGAACGGGATGGTTGGACTCTGGCACATCGGTTCCAATAGAAAAGATATTCTTGAGTCTTTGTGTGCTTGTCGTAGCCCTTTGAAAAAAATTTACGGCCATTCCGAGCGAGGCCATGGGTGAAACCATTTTTTGAATATAGCGTTGAAAGGCCACAAAGGTCCCAAGAGTCACAGCATGGGTCCCCCCTCGAATCATATCCCAGCCGCCGTAAAATAAAAGAAGGACAAGTCCAAGACTCATCGTAAAATCAAGAGTCGGCGCAAATGCCGCCTGGACGCGCGCCAATTCAAGATTTAAGCGGCTAAACTCCTGTCCAATTTCCTTAAGACGCTTGCTCTGAACATCCTCCTTTGCAAAGCCCTTAACGATTTTGTTTCCAGCCAGACTCTCTTGAACAAGTGCGGAGAGGCGACCAAAGCATTCTTGTACTTTCTGAAATCGCTGATGGCACTCTCTTTCATTTTTCATCACAATCCAGGGAATAAAAGGCAACGGAATGAATGCAAGAATCGTAAGTTTTGGAGAAAGCATCCACATTGCCACAGGCACGAACATAAAATAAACGAGCGCGTCGGCGAGCAATAATATTCCGTGTCCAATGGACATTCGTACTGCTTCAACGTCACTGGTAGCTAGCGACATGAGATCCCCAATGTGGTGTCTGTCGTAAAAACTAGAAGACATCCCAAAGAGGTGATGTGCGTAATTTTTTCGAATATCGCGCCCCGAAAACATACTCGCGCGAATCAAAAACATTCTCCAGCCGTAGCGGCACAAGGCCTGCAATATTGAGACTGAAAAATATCCTATAGCGACCCAAAGTAACCGGCTCATGAGGACACTCATAGAGCTTCCGCTTCTCACCTCAGTCGTCGTAATATCGATCGCATCTTTTAGAAATATGGGCGGAACGACTTCGAGACCATCCACTACAAAGATTGCTAGGAGCCCGACTCCGACAAATTTGCGATATTTCCAAACGTAATGGCGGATAAACGAAGTTTCTTCGAGAAAACGATTATAGGAAAAAGCAGGGCGATCGCCCTGCTTTTTAAAAAACATTCTTTTTAGTTTTTCCTGCTCTTGAGTGCCTGAAGGCATTGGCAAAAGTCCTCAGGTAATGGGCTTTGGACTACTATAGAAGTATTAAAGATCGGGTGAGGAAATGTCAAGCAAACGGCGTGCAACATGAGGCGTGGAGCCTTGACCAGCGCGTGATCCTCGCGGTAGCCATAATTCAAATCCCCCAAGATGGGCAATCCTTGTTCAGAGAGGTGAACTCGGATTTGATGCGTTCGCCCGGTTTTAGGCTTGGCTTCGATATAGAGTACCTCTTTGAATTTTTCTAATATCCTAAAATCAGTGTGGGCAAAGTCTCCCCCAGAGCGCACAGACTGATAATGTGCTTTTTTGGATTTAGCACCTGACCGTTTTAGGTAGTTCTTTACGGTCCAAGCCTCTTGAAACTGTTGAATTTCTCTAGAAGTGGATATCTGGCTAAGTGCCACATAGGTCTTTTGAGCCAAATGCTCGGAAAACAATTTTGCGGCCCCCGCGTTGGCTTCCGGCTTTTTTGTAAATAAGACTACCCCTGAAGTATCACGATCCAGCCTATGATGAAGGCCTAGGTAAACCTCCCCCCCAGTTCTGCGACCTATAAATTTTTTAACCGAAGCAAACAAATGGTCTCTCGCCTCATCCAACGTGGGTTGAGTTGGAAGGCCCGGGGGTTTATTGACCAAAATCAAATAATCGTCCTCAAATAAAATGGAACGTTCCGTCATTTCAAAGTGCCGATCACTCGAGGCTGGGCCTTTCAATAATTTTTCGCGATCAATCCAAACATCGACTTTGACGCCCGGTAAAAGTTCCTTAGAAGCAATCCGCACTCTTTTACCGTTAAGGTAAACGGCCCCGGCAACAATTAAAGTTCTAATCTTACTTTTCGAAAGGGGCTCGCCGGTCAGAACAGGAAGCCGCTCGGCCAAGACGTGATCTAGTCTTTTTCCGCGGTCTTGTTCTGCAATTGAAACAGTCCATTTTTTTAAAGGCATTTTTTTCCTAGTTTACTCTCGGCAAAAAAGATCTAGCCCATAAATAGTGCAAATTTTGAGTCCAATCAAAATTAATTATTGAGCTACAATAACTATATGTCTCAAGAAGGCAAGAAGCCACCTTTAGACGCAATTCCACCGATTGAAATCGAGCTGTCTCCGCTTGTCGAAAGCAACCACGACGACGACAAAACCGATCCGGGAATCTTAGCGCCGCCGAAAGTAATTTCTGGAACCTCGGGCACTGATACTCCCACTCCAGGCCTTGAGTTGGCACTGGCGCTCGAACCCACTTCAAATACGCCTAGGCCAATCTCTGCTGTACCTAATATCAGCATCAGTCCTGGCATAAATATCAGTCCGAAATCCGGGACAAATACCGGTATAAAAATGGGTTCAGGTTCGATACCCGCTCCCGCGCTGGCCTCAGCGCCTAAGCTTGCAATAGCTCAACCCTTGCAGACACCACCCGAAACTGTTTCACCCCTTGCGCCCCGCATGCCTGAAATGGGCCCACTCGAAAGTTTAATGAAGGACCCCGCCATTACGGAAATCATGGTTAATGATTTGCGAAATGTCATGGTGGAACGCGAAGGGCGAATGATGTTCTCGGGCTTTACATTTAAAAGCATCGATGATCTCAATCGACTCGTCAGAAGTATGCTCGATGCGACTGGCCGCGTTTTGGGTCCTGACTCTCCCTATGTGGATCTGAGTCTCTCGGATGGCTCTCGGGTCAACGTAGTTGGTCCCCCACTCACACTCAACGGACCGTGTATCACGATCAGGAAGTTTCCGCGTCGAAGGCCCTCGATTGATGATCTCATGAATAATGGGTCACTCGATCGTCGAATCGCGTATTTTCTTAATGTCTGCGTGATGGGTCGTAGAAATATTTTGATCAGTGGCGGAACAGATACGGGTAAAACAACGCTTCTTAATGCACTCGCGCAGTTTATTCCAAAACCTGAACGTATTGTCAGTATCGAGGATTCGGTCGAACTAGCGATAAATCACCCCAATAGTGTTCGATTGCAGACCAAACCCATCAGCCCATCCTCACCCCCCATCAATGCTCGCGAGCTCGTCGCAAATGCCCTGAGAATGCGGCCTGACCGCATCATTGTGGGTGAATGCAGAAAAGGCGAAGCCTTTGATATGCTGCAAGCGATGAATACGGGGCATTTAGGGTCGATGACTACGATTCACGCTAACTCGGCCCGGGATTCGCTCTCGCGCCTCGAAACACTTTGTATGCTAGCGGGAGTGGATCTGCCCGTGGTTGCGTTTCGTAGACAAATCGCAAGTGCCTTGGATCTAGTGATTCAGCTCAAAAGGTTTCGAAGCGGCAAACGCCGAATTGTATCTATCTCGGAAGTCACCGGCATGGAGGGCGAGGTTATCACGCTGCAGGATATTTTCATTTTTGGAATCCCGCAGAAGAGAGGCGGTGACGAGTCGGGAATCTTTAAGTGTACCGGGTTTACGCCGACGTTTCTTGAGGACCTTCGAGAACAGGGGATAGATTTTCCAGAGGGGTTTTTTAGTTAGACCAAGTTCATATGGTGATTGCAATAAATGTAATATCTTTAATGGTATTGATTGCCTTTCCCGCAATGGGAGATGATCTCATTGTTCAATGTCCATGTAAGTCTGAACAAGAATTAAGTAACAACCCCGAAGATTGTAATGTAAAGGCCTCGAGCCCCGTTGTTATCCCCGAGCATCCAAATGAATTCTTGCATACCGACTGGGAAATAAGCTTATGGCGTCCGGCTCCAGAGACGACAGATTTTAATACCACGGGAACCGATATTCCCATTGATGTCATACATTCCATCCACGACAAGTGGAGTTCGCATCGAGGGATACTATCCAGAACTGTCATGTGGTTGCCACGCCTTTTAATAAGTTCGTTTAGAACAATACTATTTGGCAGAACTGCCAGTCGTGTTTGGAATTTAGGTTTAGGCACATTTGAACGTTCCACCAGTCAATCCAATAATGATATAAACAAGTCATACTTGAAGCTTTCGAATAGTGTTCTCAATATTTCCGCCACAATTAACGACATTATTTCAGATGTTTTTACCCTGCTAAATACCCCAATTTCTGCAACAGGCCGTGCCAGCGATCGCATTGCTGTTTGTACAAATAACCTGCTTGAAGCAATGGGCGACCATGAAGTAGGTCCAAATCATTTTCTTAATCCAAGCTCACATATTGCAATTGTGATCGATGACAGTCTCGAGACAGCAGACCCCCGCTCCGGTGGCAACGAAATCAGACGTAGTAAACAGCACTTAGGCGGAGCCGTTTGTACTCCAGTAACTGTTTACAATAATGACTCAGATTCAAGAGTTATCGAAAATATGATGTGCATAAGTCAATTTTACCGCCGAAATGCGCCCTATGATTTTTGGGGCTACAATTGCGGAGGTTTCACAAAAGATGTGTTGGAATATTCTGAATCCCATTTAAATATTATTCCAAACTTAGGGATCGGGGCGCAGATCAGCTTAGCTCTGTCGGAAAGTGACGATATTAAACGAAAAATCGCACTCAAAGCGGCGAAGAATATATGTGACAATCACCTAACTCGTATGAATCAAATAATTCTCACGTTAGAAATGGGAAGCAGCCTATCTGAAAACGATAAAAAATACATCGAAAATATTCCGACAAAATTGCCTACACCTGATATGTATTTTCAACTTCTTGTATCCGCTGCTAGAGGACATAACGAAAATAATCGATCGAGCCTTCAAGGTTTTTTTAAAGACAGAGACGCAATTCTTGATAATTATATTTTAAAAAATTCGGATGGGGACATTTCACTGAAACCATTTGCAGGTCCAGTTTTGTCTTCAATTGTTTTTAATACAAATGAATTGGATTTAAAATGGTTACAATCTAATTCCGAAAAATCGAAATTGCTTTTACAGATGCTGGAAAAATAGGCGCGTACAAATTAAATACATTCGATCCTTAATTTAATTTTTAAGTTTCAACATCTTTCTCGCTACCTCAGTGGTCGCTACTTCACGCCCCATGTCCCGCGCGATCTGAGCAACGCGCTCAACGAGCTGCGCATTAGAAGTCGCAAGCTCTCCTTTATTAAAAAATATATTATCCTCAAAGCCTACTCGGATATGGCCGCCCATTTTCAATGCCTGCTCCGCAAGCGGAAGCTGAAACCGCCCGACGCCCGCAACTCCCCAATGCATATTTGGCGAAGGCAAAAGTGCAACGAGGTGATTTAAATTTCTGGGATCGCCCGACATGCCACCCGGAACACCTAAGACAAATTGAAAATGAAGGGGCTCTTTTAATATACCCTGTTTGAGATACCGAAGCCCACTCTCCAACATCCCCGCTTCATATACTTCTAGTTCTGGTACGACTCCCAGCTGATTCATTTTAGCGGCAAGCGCAAAAATGTCCTTGGGATGGTTCATAAAAACCTCATCTCCAAAGTTCATCGTGCCTAAATTGAGTGACGCCATCTCAGGCTTCAGCGTTAGTGGTTTCATCCGATTTTCGATCAATTCGCCGACTGCGCCACCCGTTGAAATCTGAATAATCACACCAGGCGACTTAGCGCGAATCCCACGAATCGCCTCTTCAAATCGGTCGACCCTTTGAGAAGGACGCCCATCATCCTCGCGTACATGAAGATGTATTACCGAAGCTCCGGCCCGAACTGCATCGGCTGCGGCATTAGCCTGTTCAGTAGGCGTCACCGGCAAATGTGGCTGCTTTTCTTTTGTGGTTTCCGCACCGGTGATCGCGCAAGTGATTATGACTGGATAACTCATGATTTTTTCTCGTGTGCCTCATTTAAAAGACGATGAATCCGATTTAACGTCTCCCATTGAAGCTGATCAACCGATGCTTTCATCGCCCAATCAAAATGAAATTTCTCGTCTGCACTATTTCTTAACGGGAGTCCAAAATCCACTTTTTTTGCAGCCATCCGTACTGCCCACTTCGAATACCAGATTGCTAAATCAAGTCGATCCTGTTTTTTCTCGTCAACTATTTTCAAAATTTCTTCGCCTAATACTCTCTTCAAAGTAAAAAGTGAGGAGCGAGAAAATAATTTCTGAAATTTTTTCGCCTGCCCCAAAAGATCTTGCTCTTTTCTATTTAAAACGAGGGGCTTAACAAAATCATGCATTCCCTGAATCCTAGGGTCAGTGGCCCCCGGATTAGACGGGTCCATGTAGCCTAGTGGCAGCGCGGAGGATAAATCAAACTCGGTTAATAATTTAAGATCGGATTCGACACGAATCAGTTCATCAGAGAATGAGGATATCACTGTTGAGGTCGTTTTTGGATATTCGACCTCGAGTTTTCGATACCTTCCTGAACGCACCAATCCATTATAAACCCCCTCGAACGATGCTCCTTGGTTTAAGCTATCAACTAGGCTTCCAAATTCACTTGCAGGTATCTGACCCGTCCCAAGGACAACCCGAACCATTTCGCCCAGGATCTCTGAATTGATTTTAGCGCGAACGGCATTTTCAGAGCTAAAGGCATCATTTTCGCCAGGGACGACACGCTTGGGTTTTTCAGTGAGTGAGCTGGGGTGCCCAGTAAGAACGACAACTAGTGCGTTCCACTGGCGCAACATTTTGCGCTCAAGAGGCCCCTCACACCCAGTTAGAATCATCAGCAATATGAAATACGCGAACCAGCGAGCCATATTCTAGAAATTTAAACTCGCTTTAAGCCCCCAAGTCGAGATGCCCTCTGTACTATAATTAAACTCACCTACCAACTTGATGATGAGCATTTTAAAGCCTAGGCCCCCAAAAAAATGGGGTGAAATACCGGACTGACTACCGCTCACCCCAACAGGCAAAGTAGATAGAGATGCTTCCATGCTTCCGCTCCAGTCTTGAAGTCCCAATCCCATATAGGGTTCAAACACGAAAAATTTCTTTGAAACAACCGCATCCAGCGAATAACAATGTGTCGCTAAGAAGTAGAGCTTGGTATAATTTCCGCTCAACCGAAACGCAAGATCAATCCCAACAGTCCACATGGGTGCCCATTGAATCCCTGCTCCGTAAGTCTTAAATAGACCCTGATAATCTGGAAAAAGTGAAAACCCAATATCAAAGCCTTTAGGAAGTCCTTTTCTAAAAGTCATTCTTGGAAGCGGAATTTGCGCGGGAATACTTGAAGTCGCGGTCCCAGTCGCCACACTCATCGCATCTTTAAATGCCTGGGGAACTGTAATAACGGTCACGTCGACTCCAGCGTCAAACCCTAATAACATTCCCAAAGGCCGCGCAGAAGAATATGCTCGATAATCTGATCCCAGTGCAACGGTATTGATCAATGAATCCACACCCGACTGGAGCATGCCGCTCAAATTTCCCGGATTAAAATTAGAAAGCGCATAAGCGTTCGAAGTTGCAAGAAACGAAAGAAAAATGACTTGAATGAAGGTAGATTTACTCGTTTTCATAATTTCCCCTGGTTATTCTCACTTTCAATCGACGAAAGACTGCCGACACGCCAGTTAGTCTAGGCGAGGGCCAATTAAACAGCAAGTAATGCCTCTTTAGCGCTCTATTTTACTTCGACAGTTATAGTAGAAGACATTTTAGACCCGTAGGATAAATGGGCCCCATCGCCTAGGAGAAGGGTCAACTTGTGTTTACCCGGAGCAAGCTTGAGCTGGCCCTCAGTCTGAGCTTTACCATAGTGAATATGAGTCGCGTCTTTTGGGATAGGCATTTTTTTAGGCGTTACCGCATCATCAATCAGAATATGAAAATGCCCGGTTTTTTTAGTCATATCGCCCGCAGGCTTGAGCTCCATTCCTTCTATTCCAAATTTTGCGACAAATTCTTGCGAAACTTCTGCTCCGTCCTTGGGTTCGATAAAAAATACCCTAGCCTTTTTTTCTGAACCATAGGAGAGCTGAATCCAAACCGCTGCTACAGAGACTAAAATCAAAGTATGAATGAGTCGCATTAAAAATTCCTTTCCATGAAATTTGAATTTAAAGCCTAGCTGATTTTTTCAGATATTAAAGAAAAAAAATGAGTATTATTTTTGAGAAAAAGGAATTCCAAGAGATTTCGGAGCTCCTGATTTGCCACTTCCAAATGCAGCTAAAACTGCAATAGTAATGACGTAAGGTAAAATCTGAATGAACTGGACTGGAACCGGCTCGGCACCCCACAGAATCACACCTTGAAGTCTAATCTGAATCGCATCAACAAATCCAAATAATACACAGGCCAGCGCTGCGGGGATTGGCATCCATCGCCCAAAGATCAGTGCTGCAAGTGCCATAAATCCCCGTCCAGCAGTCATATTTCTTGAGTAAGTCGATGCCAAGAAAAGCGAAAGCGACGCGCCTCCTAATCCCGCCAAACAGCCGCTTGCAAAAACAGACACCCAACGAACCCGATTGACCCTGACACCGACTGTTTCAAGTGCATGGGGGTGCTCGCCCGCAAAACGCACCCAAAGGCCAGACGGCAGGTGATAAATCCAATACCAAGCTAAAATTACAAAAACCCAGGCCAATAAGATAGGCGCCGCGTGAAATCGGCTTTCTATAGGCAAACTAGGAATTGCAGTTGTCGATCCATAAAAGACCTTGGATAAAAACGGCGTAAGACCCATAGCCAGCATATTGATCGCGGTTCCGGCAACAATTTGGTTTGCTCGCAGGCGGATCACGAGGAGTCCGTAAAATAACGCTAGAACTCCACCCGCCGCTAACGCAGCGAGCGACCCGATCCACGGAGAATGGGCCGAAAGCGCAACAACGGCTCCAAAAAAAGCACCGACTAGCATCAATCCTTCAAGCGCAATATTAATCACGCCTGACCTTTCGCTCAACATTCCGCCCAATGCCGCAAAGATGAGCGGAGTCGAAACTCTAAGCGTAGAAATAATTAAATCAAAAACGGGCGAGTCTTTCACGGCGCCCCCTGAGCTCTTTGGGGAGGGGACTTTGTCCAAGCCCAAAGACCGTCTGCGGATACAGATATAATGATGAGCGCCTGAAGAATCATGGAAAGATCTCGCGTGATATTTTCGGTTTCAAGATCCAAATCCGAAGTACCCTTATGGAGCGCGCCAAACAAGAGTGCACTTGCTACAACGCCGAGCGGACGTCCTCGACCCATGAGCGCGACCGCGATTCCCATAAATCCATAGCCTGGAGAAAATTCGAGCTTAAAGCGACCCGCGCTCCCTAAAATCTCGCCCACTCCCACCATGCCTGCAAGTCCGCCGGCCAAAGACATGGCTAATATTCTAATTTTACTTCGGTTGATTCCACCGCTTC
>CAYJBA010000009.1:0-18415 GCA_964367865.1 uncultured Bacteriovoracaceae bacterium
AAGACTTACACGTGCACGAATACACATCGCTCATATTTCTACAGCCGTGGGATTAGTACACGTTTTACGCGCTAAGGATGCGGGTCTCCCCGTGACCGCCGAAGCCTCGCCCCATCACTTGACTCTGGATGAAGAAGCCGTCCGAGGATACGACACGAATTTTAAAATGGCGCCGCCGCTGAGGTCCGAAAAAGATGTCGAAGCGCTCCAAAAAGCCGTGGCGACCGGATTGGTGGATATTATCGCTACGGACCACGCTCCTCACGGAATCGTGGATAAGGCGCTGGAGTTCGATCTTGCTGCTAATGGAATCATCGGACTTCAAACCGCGATTCCGGCAACACTTGAACTCGTTCATCAGAAAATAGTTTCGCCTAAACGTTGGGTCGAATCTCTCAGTAGTGCGCCCGCAAAACTCCTCAATCTACCCCTCGGGACACTCCGCATCGGGCGTGAGGCCGACATCACCGTATTGAATCCAAAAAAACAGTGGGCACTGCGCGATTCTGATTTATTTTCAAAAAGCAGAAATTCTCCTTTTATTGGAAAAACCTTTCGTGGAAAAATCACAGCAACGATCATCTCGGGAAAGATTGTCTACGAAGATGGATCGGAGCGGGCAAAGGTATGAGCGAAGGTGTCTTGATACTTGAAAGTGGACTTGAGTTTGGCGGCAGACTTTTTGGAGCGCCCACATCGGCTGAGCTCATTCGAGCCTCCACAAAAGTAAATTCATCTGCAGGACGAGATCGAGGCTACGGTGAAGTTGTATTTAATACTTCACTCACAGGATACCAGGAAATTCTCACCGACCCTTCTTATTACGGCCAGATCATCTGTATGACCAACCCCCATATTGGAAATACCGGCACTAATGAAGAAGACCCAGAGAGCGCCCATCCCTGGTGTGGAGGGCTAGTTATAAATCAATTGTGTTCAAGTCCCTCCAGCTGGAGAAATAAGCTCGATTTGAACAGTTACTTAGTCGCTGCCAAAGTTCCGGGTATTGAAGGAGTCGATACTCGAGCTCTTACCAGACATTTAAGATCGACCGGCGTTACCCGGGGGCTGATTTTGCCGATTTCAGAAAAAAATCAGGCTAAGTCACTTTTTGCAGAACTTCCGCCCTTTGAGGGACGTGACCTCATAGACGAAGTATCGACTCCAAAATCCTATAAATGGGAACGAAGTTTTCCTCCCGGAAACAAAAAAATATTTCGAGTGATCGCAATGGATTTTGGCCTTAAAAAAAATCTACTTCACAGCCTTGCTGAACGAGGGTGTGAAATCGAAGTGGTTCCGGCAAAAACCTCGGCTAAAGATATTTTAGATAAGAAACCCGACGGTGTCTTTCTGTCTAATGGTCCAGGCGATCCCAAGGCCGCTCCCTACGCAGCAGAAACTGTAAAAAATCTCATCGGTCGGGTACCGGTTTTCGGAGTTTGTATGGGGCATCAGATCATGGCCCTGGCTCTGGGGGCAAAAACCTACAAGCTTAAATTTGGTCATCGGGGTGGTAACCAGCCCGTCATTGATCGAACCACAGGAAAAGTTGAAATCAGCTCACATAACCACGGTTATTCTGTGGATGGAACGAGTTTACCCGCTATGGCCGAGGTCACTCATACCAATCTGAACGACAAAACCGTTGAAGGCATACGAATCCGAGATGCAAAAGCATTTTCGGTCCAGTACCATCCGGAGGCTTGCCCCGGACCCCACGATTCTGTGTTATTATTTGATCGATTCATCGATATGATGAAATAAGACCATGTATCAAAAATACCTCGAACCTATCATCGAAGAATTTACTACCGGCACTTACTACCCGGAGGTTTTCAGCGCCAAACAGGAATATTTTGAAAAAGCGGGTGTTGTTTATGAAGACGATCTCGAGTTTGAGCAGCGCATGTGTATATTTATGGATTGGTATCTCTTCGAGCGCGAGCTTCCGGGCGTCGATCTTCCTCCCGTAAAATATTATTTTAGAAAAAATAAGGAAAAATTCTCCAACGAGGAGCTAAATATTTATCAAGATTTTTGCTCAACGATCCACTCCATTTTTCGCCTAAAACGATTTACTTGGAACAAAAAAGGCCATGTTATTGTGGATCTGTTTTCGAATAAGAGTCATACGGTGACGGACTCCGAAATTACTCATGGGTTTTCGCGTGGAGATATTTTCGAGGCCAGAATTATTCCCTTTAAAGATATTAATGAATTTTCAAGAGGGTTTTGCTTTCACCCCGTGGAGATGGAATCTTTTATCTTAGATGAGATTAAAAAAGTTCGATTTCAAGATCGCAGCCGACAAACAAAGCTGATATTGCAGCTCTCGTCGATGAAACTCAAACACATGAGATTTCAACATATCGACATTAAACATATCTATACGTTCGATTCGAGATTCTAACTGGTGCTTCACTGAGGCAAAATGCCTCAGTGTTTCGGAATACAACACACTTTATTTTCACTTGCACAACTCTTCGCGTCGACCAGATTAGATTTATAGTAACTGGCCGCATTGGCCATAACAAAAAAGGGAGATTTATTATGAAAAAGCTAGCACTGATCGCTTTGATCGCTTTCTCGGCATTGGCATTCGCTGACGAACCAACTACAACAACTGGAACTACAGACACCACCACAACCACGACCCCTAAAAAAGAAATGAAGACCAAGTAAGTACGGTTTTTGACTCTTTAGACCCCGAGAGGCCCCATGCTTCT
Organism: uncultured Bacteriovoracaceae bacterium; assembly: GCA_964367865.1. Lineage (GTDB taxonomy): Bacteria > Bdellovibrionota > UBA1018 > UBA1018 > UBA1018 > CAYJBA01. The sequence continues at coordinate 2,730 of CAYJBA010000009.1, forward strand.
CGGGGTTTTTTTTTGCCTCGCATTAAGCTAGGGTACAAGTATGAGAATCGGTGGAAGCCCAAAAAAAATACTGCTTATTAAGCTGCGCGCAATGGGTGACACCGTATTGATGACGGCACCCCTTCAGGAACTTCACAAACAGCTCCCCGAAGCCGAAATTCAAGTCGCAGTTCGCTCCCCATGGGGCGGCTTATTAGAAAATCAGCCAGGAGTCTCGAAAATTTGGTCTTATGAGCGGGTACCCTCCAAAACCGCACGAGCAAGATCTCTTGCGCGCTTAGCTTTTCAACTGAGAAATGAGAAATTTGATTGGGTTATTAATTTTCATGCAAGTCCCTCCAGCTCACTTCTCGCGCTCGCCACGGGTGCCCCGGTTCGATCCATACACTTTCATGGACATCGAGATAAAAACAGATTTTCTACCGTTGAAGTCCCGGGCAAAGGCACACTTAAGCCCGTCATAGAACGCGACATGGATACTGTTCGCGCATTAGAATTTGATATCCCCGAAGGAATACTACCCAAATTGGAGTTAAGCCCCTTTAAAAAAGAGGAGGCTCACAATAAGCTCTCACACTTGGGTCTTGAAAACCCAATTCTAATACTAGGCTTGGGAGCAAGTCGCCCCACTAAGAGTTGGCCTATGGTCCATTTTTCGAAGGTCGCCATAGAATGGACACGGCAATCTCGCGGGAGCGCGATTGCTGCGGTGGCGCTCAATGAAGTAGCATTGGCAGATTATTTTTTAGAATCCGTGGATCGTGAACTCAATCACCTCGCCCTTGACTCATCAGCACAGACCGCTCTTCGATCGAAAATCTTGGTTAAATCCGGCCTTTCAGTCCGAGGTCTTGCCGCTCTTATTTCGCATGCCTCTGTGTTCTTGGGAAACGACTCAGGGCCTAAACACCTTGCCGTGGCCTGCGGAGTTCCGACGGTAACATGTTTTGGGCCTGAAGATCCTTTCGAGTGGCACCCCTACCCAAAAGACAAACATCCCTATTTTTTTATTTCAGACCTGCCTTGCAGAAAAGACGGACTTTCTGGGTATCCCGCGTGGTGTGGCCTCGAAGTTTGCGTAACCGAAGGCCATAAATGCATGGATCAAATAAGACCAGACGAGGTACTTGCGGCCTGTCTCAGGGTTTTACCAAAATGAAAGTATCCGGATTTACACTCATAAGAAACGGAATCAGTTTTGATTACCCGTGGAAAGAGTCGATTCTCTCTCTACTTCTGCTTGTGGATGAACTTGTCGTCAATGTCGGAGTCGGTACGGACGAAACCCTTACTGAAATCAAAAAATTCGCCAAAGAATTGGGGCAAGGCAAAATTAAAATCTTCGAAAACGACTGGCAGCTCGATCGACCAGAAAAAAAACGTGGCGGTCTCATATTGTCCGAACAAACCAATCTGGCCCTGGATCGATGTCAAAACGACTGGTGCGTCTACCTGCAGGCTGACGAAATTCTGCATGAAGATGATATTTCTATTCTAAGGAGGAATCTCTTAAAATATCAAAATCACCCTGAAGTAGAAGGCTTGCTTTTCGATTACGTACATTTTTACGGCTCTTACGATGTGATTCAAGTTAGCCGCAGCGCCTACCGACGTGAAGTCCGGGCAGTTAAAAAGTCCAGTGGGGCCAAGAGCGTTGGCGATGCACAGAGTTTTAGAAAAAAAGATGGGACGAAACTTTCTGTGGTTCGCTCAGAGGCACGCGTTTTTCACTATGGGTGGGTACGCACGCCAGAAGCCATGCGCGAAAAAACTTTTTTTATGGATCAATTATACCACGGAGAGCCCATACTCAGTTTAGAATCAAAACGAACTCCCCATACGGGTGACAATTATAAATACAAAAAATTTTGGGGCCTCCGTACTTTTTTAGGCACCCATCCTAATGTAATGAAAGACAGAATAGATAAAAAGGGATGGCACTGGAATCTAAGTGAATCTCCTTGGGTCTTTAGTCTTAAGGATTTAAAAAAAATTCCACTTGATCTAATTGAAGCTGTGACCGGCCACCGACTTTTTGAATACTGCTGCTACAAGCTAAAACGCGAACGATAACCCTTATCAGCCCATTTATATTCTTTATTACTAAGAAGTTGATCTACAAGATTTATATTTTCTGGCGTGGGCTCTCTTCTAGGATGAAATAGGTGGTACTGAATACACATTCCTTTTCCACTTATTGCTCTTTTTCCAAGATTTCTTAATCGAATAAATAAATCTCCATCCTCACCCCAATAGGACTGAAGCGCTTCATTATAACCGTTCACCTCCAATAGATCCGACTTCCATAAACTCAGATTACTACCCAAAATGTCGATAGGTCGGAGGTACCCTAAAATACCACGAGCGGTGCGAGATGTTACTCGAAAAGCTCGTTTCGTACTTTGCGTATCCTTGCGTAACGAACTCAAAAATAGTTTAAACCACGGATTTTCGCACCAACCCGTTTCGATCCACTTCGAATTAATTTGACCCGTTATTTCTGGACCCAGATCGACTCTTCTTCCACATACAAACCCGCCCGTCTTGCGCAGGGTGAGATGATCTTCGATAAAGTGCTTTTCAAGAACAACATCACTATCAATAAAGACCAGATAATCACTCTTCGACTTTGAAACAGCCTCGTTTAAAATTCTTGATTTGCGATACCCTTCGTCCGGTTGGGATACTAAATTGCAATCAAAGGAAGGAGTGATTTTACAAAAGTCTAAGGTACCATCCGTTGACCCGTCGTCCGCTACAATCAATTCAAAATCACTTTGCGTCTGTCGCTCTAATGATTTAAAGAGCAAGCGAAGGGTTGAAAGCTGATTGTAAGACGTAGTGATTATACTGACCTGTGGCGCCATATTTAAAACCACATTTTTTAGATCTTTTCACCCCGACCTACAGCGAAATATCGAAAACCTTTTTTCTTTATTTCCTCAGGATCAAAAAGATTTCTTCCGTCAAAAAATACGGGGGACTTTAACAATTTTCGAATCCGTTCAAAATCAGGATTTCTAAACTCATTCCATTCGGTCACTATTGCTAGCGCGTCGGCCCCATCCGCAGCTTCGTAGGCTGACTTGCAGAAGTGGACATTTTTTAAAGCGATACCCTCGGCCTCAAACGCAGCCTTAGCGGTTTCTGAGGCTACTGGATCATAGACGCGTACTGCTACTCCTGCCCGAACAAGCTCCTCTATTAAGGCGAGAGCTGGTGCTTCACGCATGTCATCTGTGTTAGGTTTAAAGGCAAGTCCCCAAACCGCAATTGTTTTCTTAGAAAGCTCAGTACCAAAAAATTTACCGATCTTTGTATATAGAACTTTTTTCTGTTTCTCATTGGCTTTTTCGGCAGCGTCAACCACTCCCAATGATACGTTTTGTTTTTCTGCTGTTGTCAGCAAAGCCTGAATATCCTTTGGAAAACACGACCCACCGTATCCAGCTCCTGCATATAGAAAATGCTTGCCGATACGAACGTCCGTTGTCATTCCCTTTCGAACCTTTTCGATATCGCCGCCCACTTTTTCACAAAGACCTGAAAGCTCATTCATGAAACTAATGCGAGTAGCGAGAAACGAATTACACGCATATTTAGTAATCTCAGCAGAAATAGGGTCCATCCATAAAATGGGATTACCTTGGCGCACGAACGGAGCATAAAGCTCAGCAAGTAGCTTATAAACCTCTTGGCTATCGGTTCCGATAATTACCCGATCAGGTTTTAAAAAATCATCTACAGCTGACCCTTCTTTCAAAAATTCTGGGTTACTTGCGACATCAAACCGCTCCTGAGTCAGAGGTTTAATCCAGTCAGCAACTACTTGATGGGAACCAATAGGTACCGTCGATTTATTTATGATCAGCTTATAACCGTTCATCGCACGGCCAACTTGTTCAGCAGCTGCGCGAAGGTATTTGAGATCAGGCTCACCATTGGCTTGGGCGGGAGTTCCTACTGCCAGAAAAATGATGTTGCATGCGGCAACGGCCTCAGAAGTAGAAGTCGTAAAATGAATTCGCTTTTCTGCGTAACCCCGTTTGACCAGCTCTTCTAGACCTGGCTCATATATTGGTATTTTGCCTTGCTTTAGAGCCTCGATCTTACCCTGATCCTGATCGACGCAATAAACTGTATTGCCGGTTTCGGCAAAGCAAGCCCCCGCTACCAAACCCACGTACCCAGTTCCGATTATCGCGATACTCATGGCAAATTTATCCCCTTAGTCGTTTCCGTATGCTACATTCGAATTCAAAACAATAGACTAAAAATGACCCGGATTCCACTCACAGTAACGATTATCACCCTGAATGAAGAAGCGAACATTTCGCGTGCGATTCAAAGCGTCAAATGGGCGGATGAGATCATAGTCGTGGACTCTGGCAGCTCAGACCGGACACTAGAAATTGCGAAACAGCTGGGAGCTAAGGTCTTTACCCAACCCTGGTCCGGGTACGGGCAACAAAAGAATTTTGCTCAATCTAAAGCTTCAAATCCCTGGATTCTCAATTTAGATGCTGACGAGGAAGTTACACCCGGACTTAAGGCAGAGATTCAAAGCCAGCTTTTAGAAGTGAGCGAAGGGCGGTCCGAAGCTAAGGGCTTTTACTTTCCGAGAAAGACTTTTTATCTAGGTCGATGGATTAAGCATGGAGGTTGGTATCCCAACCATTTAATTCGATTGGCTGAGGGGGCAGTCTCAAAATGGACAGAACCCCACGTCCATGAAGAGTTGTTGGTCACTGGAAAAGTATTGGGCCTCAAAGAGCCGCTTCATCACCACTCCTTTCCTGGTATTATCGATCAGGTATCGACTAATTTAAGATTCTCACGCCTCGGCTCAGAAGATCTGATGATAAAAGGGCACAGACCCAAGCTTTCTAAACTTATTTTAAAGCCCCTAGGAAAATTTATTGAAACCTATTTTATAAAAAAAGGGTTCTTAGATGGGCTACCAGGATTTATTATCTCGGTAAACGCAGCCTATAGTATCTTTCTAAAATACGCATATCTTTTCGAACCGGAGATCAAGGTTGAAAGTTCTCATCGTTGATAACAATATGGATCCCGATTCGTGGGGCGCTGCCGATTTACAAAAAAAAGTGAGAGATCACTCGGGCGTTTCTATAACCGTAAGAAGAGCCCCCCAGGGAGATTTACCCAAGAGCCCCTCGCCATTTGATAAAATCATTTTATCGGGATCTCGAACCGCTGCCAATGAAGAAGCGGAGTGGATCGAAAAATTGTTGATATTTATAAGGCAAAGTTTGGATGAAAAAAAACATGTGTTGGGTGTTTGTTTTGGTCATCAGGCTCTGGTTCGCGCATTGGGTGGATTGCAGTCTGTAAGAAGAGCAGATCAGGGCGAATTTGGCTGGAGCAAGATCGATGTTATTCAAGACTCTCCTCTCTTTCAAGGTCTAGGTAAATCGTTTCATTCGTTTTCTTCGCATTTTGACGAAGCTTTAAATGCCCCCAAAGGATTTAAAATTATCGCTCAATCGCGGGTCTGCCCTATTCAGGCGATCGGGAGTATTGATGCCCCGGTATTTGGAATTCAATTTCATCCTGAAAAGGACCTAGAAAATGCTAAACGCGCCCTTGGCCGGATGAAAAAGCACCCCCAAAAGAAAAAATTTCTGGTAGCTCCAAACGAAAGTGATCGCCTTTTTGATGAAAAAGTAGGCAGACTTATTTTCTCGAATTTTTTAAAGCTATGACCAAACAGAAAGTTACTCCTTATTTAAAGCTCATCCTGAAACTCGCGTTTGTGGTTGCCCTTTTTTATTTCCTTTTTAAAAAGGGCTGGATTTCGATGCAAGAAACCCAGAAAGCTTTTGCGAACTGGGATCAAATCGTACCTGCTGTTCTTGCATTTGGATTTTGCATCATTCTCGGAATATTACGCTGGCAGATTTTATTACGTGCGCAGGGTATTCAACTATCCTTCGCACGAACAACCCAGCTAACCCTGATTGGAAATTTTTTTAATCTTGCACTTCCAGGCGCCGTCAGCGGAGACTTTGTTAAGGCCTTTTACATCGGAAAAGAGGCTCCTGGAAAACGTGCCCGGGCATTTAGCAGCATCTTGTTCGACCGGCTAGTAGGAATATCTGCCCTTATCGTCATTTCAGCTGGAGCACTATTATTTAACTTAAGTTCTTTTGAGGGGACTCGACTACTAGGAGAGATTGAATTTTTAGTCGTCGCGGCTGCTGCCGTTGCTCTGGGCTTTTTTGTTTATCTTTTTCTTGTTCAAGAACACCATGATCCGTTACTAAAGTTGTTTAAATTTTTCGAGGGACGCTTTAAATCTGCAGGATCTTTGACTCGCATTTACGAAGGACTAAGAACATATCACCATCACCGCATGGCAGTGCTGCAGGTTATGATTCTCTCACTAACCGTGCACCTTATTATTGGTTGGGGCTTGATGAGATTTTCGTTTGCTCTGGGAGAAAGTCACCTGAGTTTTTCTGGAATTTACGCATTATTTCCACTTGGAATGCTGGTTACCGCTGTTCCCGTTATGCCAGCAGGGATTGGAACGGGTCACGTTGCATTTGGATACCTTTTTAAACTCATGAGTTCAGATCGTGGTGCGGACGTATTTACACTGTATGTACTTGTGACAATTTTTTATAGCTCGCTCGGTGGATTGGCTTACCTTCGTTTTAAAACTGAGAACCCAGATATCGATTTGAAAAAGATTGCCAATTCCTAATTCTAGCAGGAATTTGGCATGGCCCTCGCAAATCAGGTGCTGCATGCTAACGCTTCGGCCTTTTCAAAAGTCCGCACTCGACATACTAAAACAAGAAAAGCATCTGCTTTGTATTGCACCTACCGGGAGCGGAAAAAGCCTGATTTACGAAAGACTCACTCAGGAGTTAAAGCTTAAAACTCTTCTTATTACACCCTTGGTTGCACTAGCCAGGCAGCAAACCCAAAGTCTGTCTCGGAGTAAAATTCAAAACATATTTCTAAGTGAGAATCATCGAAACAGGCCCCCTCAACAATCCGGAGTCTGGATTATGAGTCCAGAGTCACTTCACAATCCAAGTCACATTCGCAAAATTACTGCCTGGAAGCCTGATTTTCTCGTAGTAGACGAATGTCATTGCCTATGGGACTGGGGAGAGAGTTTCAGGCCTGCGTTTACAGAAATTCCAAAATTATTAAATCAGTTTAAGATTCGTCGAAGTTTATGGCTCACTGCAACTCTCCCTCGCGAAGCGAAGGCTGAACTTAGAGAAAAAGTACCAGCCCTGATCGAGCTCGGGGCATTTTCAATTCCTAAAAATTTGGATCTCAGTGTTCAAAATCTACCTCGCTCTCAGCGCCTTTCGTATTTGCTTCATTGGATTTCCTTACAAAAAGCCCCTGGCGCGATTTTTACCTCGACCCGACAAAGTGCTGAGCGCCTAGGTCGTCTGGTGAGTGAAGTTACTCCTGCTCTTTGCTATCACGCCGGCATGAGCCGAGAAGAGCGCGTTAGTGTAGAGGAGAGATTGCGGTCTGATAAAGGTAGGTCTGTAGTGAGCACTAGCGCCTTTGGAATGGGGATGGATTATTCGCATCTCCGCTGGGTCGTTCTCTGGGAGGCCCCGCCTTCGCTATTATCTCTAGTACAAAGCATGGGCCGCGTAACACGAGTTCAGGACACTCCATCTCGCGCCCTCGTCTTATGGGACATCGACGATTTTAGATCAGCCGATTGGATGGTAGATGGTTCTTCTAGAAAACGAGACCAACTCAATGAGGTCCTAGAGTACCTCCAATCTAGTGGTTGTCGAAAGTCAGCATTAGAAGCTTTTTTCAGTCAAGAATTGGATCGGAAATCAAAATGTTATTCCTGCAGTTTTTGCAACACGAAGCATAATCTGGATAAAATGATTGGGTAAAAAATAATGTAGTCAGGAAAATGGTCGGCAGAATAAATGTAAACATCATTTAACACTCTCAGTCTTACGGCAATTTATGCCGATAGGCTTTGCATGAACCGGGCAGTAACTCAAGCATGGCAAAAGTCACGCTCAGGCGTGGCTTTCACTTTTTTTCTCCTCACTTCGGCTTTTATTTTCAGCTCATGCGGAAATGGAAAAAAGGTTCCTGGACTCGAAGGCTTTCATACCGGAGTTGTGCAAAAACGCCTCTATGTCAGTTTCATTTCGAAAACACTTCAATGGGACGTGGGATTGACGATCCCGATTCCGGGCCTCAGAGACGCCACCGTGAGTGTCGCCCCGGATCTCAGTTCAGATGGAACGGTATTTCAATTTTCCATTGGGCTTGAAGCCTTGCTTAACCATGGACAAGCATTTCCTTTGACTGGCCTGCCAGACGGACGCCCTCTGCCTGACATTCAGGGCGGAGTTCTTCCGCGCTGGGACGTGGACATCAAAAAGCTTCGAATGAGTCTCTATTTATCCAATGATGCTTTTGGAATTTTTGTGCCCCTTGCCTTTCTCGATCAAAATGGAGTTGGCCTGCCGGTCCAAATCTCCGTTGATATTGAGGATGAGCGAGGAAACCGGCTGGGGAGAGTTTACGCCCTTCCTATGAACATCAACCGAACAGGCAGCGGGCTGTTCATCCTACTTCCGTACTTAGGCGGGGTGGGCAACATCATTAACAAATGAGAAATGGAGTAAGTAATGAGCAAATCTCAATTGCGCTCGCCCAAAACCCAAGTTCTTGCGATTTTAATTGTCGCATCCCTGGGAATATCTTCTTGCGGAAAAGGATCTAATAAAAACGTTCTCATTGACGGTGTCGATGGTCCGCGAGTAAATTTTGTAGACAATAAATTGACGATGTCAGTAATTTTAAAACAAGTAACCATCGATTTTGGTCTGCGAATTCAGATTCCGAAACTTCCCAATAGCTATGTCGAAGTAGGTCCTGATTTTCAAAGTGCAGGCTACATGATCAGCGTTGGAATCGATGCGAATGATCTAAAAGCGCTGACACACGACGGATTTAATACACTAGATCCCACGTCGCTTCCAGGCGGGCGCCCTCTGCCGGGTGTCGTTGAGGGGCAAATGCCGGGATTAGCTGTAGAAATTCCAAAGTGGCATAACCTGGCATTTTACTTCGGCGCAGATGTCTTTGGCACCTTCGTCCCAGTAAAACTTCCAATCAAAGACGTCATCGGAACGTTTCGGTTTTATGACGGAGCCGGAGATCGCATTGGAAATATATCGGTCGTTGGAAAAGACGCGAACGACAAGAACTCGGGCTTTTTACTTTTGGTAAATCTACACGGAAAAGTCGGACAATTGATTCAACTGTAAATTCTGCCGATTTGCGTTGTTCGCAAAGGCTGGTATTCTTATTAAACCCAGCTTTGATTTCTAAAGCGGTTGTTCAAAAATAGAGAAAGCCACGGTTGGCATTCTCTATTTTTGAACCAGTAGTAGCAGTAAAACTGCGCCCTATCTCATGGAGGAGCTCATGCGCACAAAAAAAGCAGTCCTTTTATTAGCCGTGGCATTCATTACGTCGGTAGTTTTTTTACCGACCAATGGATCAGCTGCACCAGCCGAAAAAGAATGGACCTTACTGGTCTATCTCAACGGTAACAATAACCTCGACTCATACGGCGATTTAAACATCAATCAGATGGAAAACGTCGGCTCAACAGATAAAATTAATATCGTTGTTCAATGGGCAAGTCTCTCCGCCGGAAAAACTAAACGCCTTTTGGTTACCAAAGATAATGACTTTAACAAAGTCACTTCAAAAATTGTTCAGGATGCAGGCAATGTGGACATGGGTGATTGGCGCAGTATCGTTGAATTTGTAAAATGGGGACATGCGAACTATCCCGCGAAAAAATACTTTCTCGACGTCTGGGACCACGGTGGAGGTTGGCATCGTAAATTGTTAAAAGCCAGAGGGATCAATATACATCCAAGCGATATCAGCTGGGATGACAACACGGGACACTTCATTACAACGAAAGAATTGGGAATGGCACTCCGTGAATCTGCCAGAACAATCGGTCATAAGATCGATATCTACGGTAGTGACGCCTGTTTGATGGCTATGGCTGAAGTTGCAAACGAAGTAGCTGATTCGGTCGACACCTTTTTAGGATCAGAAGAGGTCGAACCAGGTGCTGGCTGGCCTTATACCGAGTTCATGCAAAAATGGGCTTCTCTTAAGGAATCTTCTCCAGCACAGGTTGCTACAATCCTGACTGAAGAATATACAAAATCCTATGACGGCGGAAGCAATGGCAAGGCGGATGTGACTTTTTCAGCCTTTGATTTGTCGAAGATGGCTGCTCTCAATGCTGAAATTGCAAAATTGAGCGCAAAAATTGTCTCTCTCGACAATCCCTCACGCGAAAAAATCCTAGATGCATCAAAAGAAAGCCAACATTTCTACTATCGCGATTACGTCGATCTTTCGGATTTCGTAGATCATGTACGCGATGCAAACATCCAAGGAATGGAACTGACCCGCATCAAAGGGGCAATCCAGGATTTCGTCATTGCTAACAAATCAACTGCCGATTTTGTAAAAGCAAAAGGTGTATCCATTTGGATTCCGCCATCTGAGAGTACTTTTAGCTCGTACGAAGAAAAGTACCTCACTTTGGATTTCAATTCGAAAACGAAATGGGCTAATGCACTCAAATACTTGCTTCAATAGTACTGAGTAAATCGCAGTATAAAAGCCGCCCGGGAAACCGGGCGGCTTTTTTTTCGGTGTCAGAGCGGGCCCGCCCAGTCGCAATTATATCCGGTTTTTTTGTCACCAGCCAAATCCATCAAAATCTAACTCTTTGATATTCATACATTTTTTTATCATTCGTTCTGGCACTATCATTGCTGGATACCCCCGTTCAGAGGCAAGTGTTTTGGAGGAATTATGTTTCGACTCGCGGGTATTATTACTTCTCGAAAATCCATCGGTGCGCTTCTTGTGGCCATTGTTATGGCGACTTTAGTCGCAGCACTCTTAGCGAAAGTGTTTTCAGAATTGGCGCTTTCTTAAGATACAACAATCAACCTAGATCAAATAAAATAAACTCAGAAAGCTCAACTGATTCGAATGTCAACTTCTCGTGCTCGCTTACTGCTGCGCCATCTCCGCATTTCATGTTTCGCCCGTTCAGATTCATTCGGCCTTTAACCAATTGAATCCATGCATGACGACCTGAGGGATTTTCATATTTTAAAGTCAATGAGGATGGAAGCACACTCGCGTAAATTTGAACGTCTTGGTGAATTTTGATCGAGCCGTTTTTTCCACTAGGCGAAACAATCAGCTTTAGTTGGTTTTTTTTATCTTCGGGATAAAATCTCTTCTGTTCGTAACTCGGCTCAAGTCCATTTTTTTCGGGCAATATCCAAACTTGAATCAAATGAAGCGGTTTTTCAGGCGAAGGGTTAAACTCACTGTGAGAAACGCCAGTGCCTGCCGTCATCCGCTGGACGTCTCCGGCGCGAAGAATAAACTCGTTTCCAATACTATCCCGATGTTCGATTTCACCCTCGATCACATAGGTCACGATTTCCATATTTTCGTGCGGATGTGTTTCAAAGCCTTCGGAGGGTTCGACCCGATCATCATTAATCACTCTTAAGGACCGAAATCCCATGTTTTCAGGATCCTGGTAATCTGCAAATGAAAACGTATGATAGGTTTCCAACCATCCGTGATTTGCGTGTCCGCGACTCTCGCCCTTACGAAACCGTATCACCTAAGCTCCTCAGCGTTGAACAGGCAGTGTAGAAACTATTAATAATCCACCCATAATGCTTAAATTTTTTAAAAATTGAATCATCTGCATCTGATGGTCATGTCCCGCATGTCCCCAAAAGTTATGAAATATTAAAGTCGTAGGAATTAAAAAGAAAAATAAAATCATTGCCCCCTGCCTAAAGCGATACCCTAGTAATAAAGAAAGCCCACAAATAATCTCAATAGCCGTTGCGCATGCTAAAAAAAGGGGCACCCAAGGAAACCCTTTTGAAGCCATATAGGCGGCTGAGTGAGACCAATTTGTCACCTTTCCTAATCCGCTCACTACAAATATAAGACCCAAGAGTACTCGACCTGCAATCTGAATCACATGCGTGAGCATAAATTCATCTCCTTCTATTTAAGAACCTTATAGGTTTGACCAGGCTTTAATATACCGTCTTCTAACCCCTCAAAATAAATCGGAAGAGTTTCGCGCTGTGGCGAGTGTGGCAGCGTCTTGGCAGATTTAAATACACCAAAAGTCAGCTGAGGAACGCAGATAAATCCATCGCGATTTGTGACACCTATGATCTGACCTTTTTTAATTTTTTGGCCGTTAGTGACTCGAGAGAGTAAGTGCGAATATTGAGCTACAGTACCATCATGGTGTTCAATTCTGACAAAGTGAGCGCTGTCCTCCCAACTCGGATCACAGCCACCTCGACTTTTAGGCTCATGCACTTGAATCACTTTTCCGTTCTCCGCCGCCAGAATAGGGGTCCCGTAGGGAACATTAAGATCCAGGAGATATCTCAATCCAACTTTCTCAGGAATAGGCGTTCTTACTAGATCCGCTCCATTTGGAAAAATAAAGCTCGTCCCCTTTTTAAAAGGAACTCTCATTTTTCTATAATTACTTAAACCCCGATCCGCTAAAAAAAGCGCGTCTGCCCGATCCGACCCGACCTTAGGCGCTTGATCTTCATTGTCTGAATTTGCCTCTTCCTGGGACTCGGTAGTCACCCCAGATTTCAAGCCAGGTTTTACTGTAGATTTAGATTCGGTCTTAGTAGGATGAAATTTCGGGAGCGCACAACCGCCTATAAAAACAGAAATCCCGATCGCCACAACCCAATTGGACTTTTTTTTCATAGATTAAGCTCTCTTCAGAGAACTAATCGTAACCTAAGTCTTAGAACTCCGACAAGGCAGATCATCAAAATCAGTAACTTCGGTGAAATCAGATTTCATCGAAACTGCTGATGTTTCTAACCTCGATCTCGTCGACTAACGTGGGTGACATCCCGAACCCCTGAAAATAGGGCGCAGCTCCCAAATTCTCGAGGGCCAATCTCTGCGAACTCAACTGACCATTTGAACCACCGATTTTATCATTCAGCACACGAAGCGCGGCCTCGAGTTGTAGGTCCTGGCCAGAAATACGTTCCCGAATAGTGGGTTCAATCCAGATGTCGGGTGTTGTGCCGCGTCCTTCAATGGGAGCCCAAAGTGCCGTGCGTCCACTCACAACTGAGTAACGAAATTTATGTCCACTAATCGGCAAATCAAATACGTGCGGAGTCCCTGTCCCTCCGCCGGTAGGTTCGCCCACAACTGTCGCCAATCCATTTGCTTGAAGCGCGGCCGTAAAAGTATCGCATGCGCTAAAACAGCGCGGACTAATTAAAGCGACAACGGGCTTTCCAACATAGGTGTCAGGTGCGGGAGACGGGCTCACTTCGCGGTTGTGCCAATCGGCAAATAGGGCCCCAGGCTGTATTGGAAGTCCAAAATATTCAGGCCTAGCTGCAATTAAAAAATCCGATATTCTCTCACTGACCCGATACCGAATAATATTTTTAGAAGTGAGGCGACTTAATATTTGATCACCCGAGGGATCGCCTCCCCCATTTTTTCTAAGATCAATCAACAGCCCTTTAGTACGAGCAAGTCTGTGCATGGCCTGTTCTAACAAGGCGTAACTTTGCTCGCCCGTAAACGCATCAATTCGTAAATATCCTATTTCGCCTGGTAGCACTTGTGCTTTGAAGTTTTCCATACCCGTCGCAGGTGGCGCATTTGCAGCCAACCCCTTAGATAGGGTGGGACTCATTTCTACATTTCTCTGAAGACTTACATTTCGAACGACGCCGTTACTTCCACGAAGCTTTAAATTCAGTGGAACCGCTTGAGCAATGCCGACCGCATCGACCAGTCTTTTTACTCCGTTGTAATGGCGCATTCGTGCTGTGCTTCCGCTAACAAACTGGTCTAAATTTTTTAGCGCTTCACCAGTAGAAACTTCATTGACAGCCAATACCTCATCTCCCACTGCTGCTAAATTTTCGCTCTTACTTTCTACCACGTATACTTTTTCGTGATCCGTGCCCGCGCCAAAAACTTCGAGTCTTACTAAAGATGTATAAATTTCAAGATCAGATCGATCATCCTTGTGCATTGCGTTGACGTGTCCGTCATGAAATGCTGCCGCCCACTGCATGAGAATTCGGTAGTACTCAGTGGGTGAGGTTTCATTTGAAATTCGGTATTCGAGATTTTCAGCTAGCTCATCAAAACGAATTCCAGTTTCAGCTTTTTTTTCTTCCCAATAACAGTAGATTTGCTTTCCAACGTAAACGACAAATCTAAACTCTCTTCGCAATCCTTGGCACGCGGTACCGCACTCCTGGGTTGCTTCAGTTGGAACGCCTAAGGCCGATTCGAGTCGTATGAACTCAGAGTAACTCATTGCTGAGTTCTGAGGTTTGGGTGCGCATCCAATAAAGCCAAGTGCTAGAATCCAAAACCAGGTCTGAAGGCGCCCAATACGGATAAGATTTTTCATTGTAGACTCTTCCCCTGACTATTTGTGAGTTGTTTGACATAGCGTGTCTAACACGTGATGACGCCCCGGTCAATTGGGACCGGCCGGGGGTTGAACTGACACATCCAAATCGCCCCAAATCGGGTCAAACAATAGGACAATATGCGTCATTTTGAGCGGTGGATATTATTAAAATCGATTTAATTTCAAATAGTTATACCGATGCACTCCCGGCATACCTCTTGCTCTTATTGGCAAGTGTAAGTGAAAGAAAGAGAGTGAGTTATGAAACGGTATGCTTGGGCAGGTACAAACAGTGAAAAGATTGATCCATCCCTGGAGGAGAACCCCACCATCCCTCTTAGCTTATGGATGGCGCTATTGATGTTCATCTGGCTACACGTTCCAACAGCTATTCAAAGAGAAACCCCTATTTTTGCTGCCTACCGCGAAGAAGTGACGAACACCATTACGACCGACAGTATGGCGAACCTCCTCAAAGTGGCTCAAGAAACTCTGAATAGCGGCTTGACCCCGGTACTCGGTTTAAAAACTCACCCATTGATCAACGAAGACGGTGTGATCGAAAGAAAGGAAAGTCCGCTGGGCGAATAACCTCTTCGAGATAAAAAAGGGCGCGCTCCTATATTTATCGGTAAACTGTAAGGAGACCAAAAACCGACAGATTGAAGAGCGCGCCATGAGCCAACCCGAATTATTTTCAAATCCGCGCGAAGCTATAAAATTAGAAAACAAAAATCTGCATCCCGGCTTGCTGGCCTCTGTGATGGCTATCGGAATACTCGACGTAACGTCTCACTTAATTGTGGTCAATCCTTTGATCTCGCAGCTGCTGTTTATTTTAAGTGTATTGATGTTAAGAGTTCGGGATCCTCGCTCCTGTTGGATGGCGTCTCGCCACCACTTTCTCCTGGGACCCTACTGACGCTTTCGGCTTCGAGAGCTACTGCCGGGTCATCGCTTCAAACGGACTCAGTGGCATTTTATTTTCTACGGCGGACTCGTCAAACAACGGGGATACGTCGGGATGACGTTTTAAGTGAACGAGGCCACGGATGGCCGGTCCCATCTAGATATGAGTAAAAGTAAAAATGAGAATGTTTCTGGAAATCTCAAGTTACATCTAATTTTT
>CAYJBA010000010.1:0-18203 GCA_964367865.1 uncultured Bacteriovoracaceae bacterium
AAAGCAGGTCAATTTAGAGAAGATCTTTTTTACCGGCTTAACGTCATTCCCGTGCCGATTCCCCCACTTCGTCATCGTAAAGATGACATTCTTCATCTCGCCCATAACTTTCTCAAATCCAGTTGCGAGACTCTCGGAATTCCGGCAAAAAACCTGTCTCCAGGCGCGACTGAGGTATTGCTTCAAATGCAATTTCCCGGCAATATTCGGGAATTACAAAATATGATTGAGCGAGCCGCCATCTTGACTGATAAACCCACTATTGATATCGGCGATTTACCCTCAGCCATGGAGACTAATGACCTGTTAAGTTCGATGGCAAGCCATACTCCGAGTTTAAGAGAGCTAGAAGATATTTATGTAAAAGCTATATTAGATAAACATCACGGCAATAAACAAGCGGCGGCTCGAGTGCTGGGTCTCAGCCGACGGACTTTATACCGCAAGCTCAATGGAATTCAAGGTAGCGAACAGCACGAGAATAAGATCGAAGATGAGCGCAATGAAGAACTTGCCTAAGTTTCAACCTTCACTAGAGACATTTCGACGCTACTTTGAGATCCTACAAGGGCAACGAGATTGTCTACTGGTTGCGGTGCGTGAACGTCGGTACGAAGAAATTGCGGCGATTGCTCATAAACTTGAAGGCAGCGGTGGGCTTTACGGCTTTGATCTGCTTTCAGAACGAGCCTCGCTTCTTTTCCAAGCAGGTGAAGCTAAAAATGAAAAAGAAACTCAACATCTTACGACTCTAGTGAATGAAACCATCAATCAGATTTTGATACACAAGGCATAACAATAAATTATCCCGTTTTTCTGACCCAGCCCAGTGAAGCCACTGATTCCACACTTTTAGCCTGAATTACATTTCTATCTTGAATCGTAGGATAAGGAATCCAAACATTACAGGGGGCTTTTTTAATAACTCGCTTTGCCGCACGCCCCCAAAAATAGGAATTCATAAAGGTCGGGCAAAAAGCTAGAAAATCAAATTTTCCACTTTGAATCACTTTTAGTACGGAATTTTCAAATGGGATTTCGGTCACATCTGATACCAGAACCATTTCTACATTCGAGTTACGCCCCATGGTAACCCAATTTTCTAAAATCTCCACTCGTTCGTGCTCTATTTCGAGTTCAGACGGGTAATAAAGCCTCGGCGCTTCCGCCAATCCCTGTGGCAAAGTACCTAAAAGAGTTTTGTAAAACAAAGTAACTGATATTTTATACTTTTCACAGTGAGCAAGCAGTCTTTTAAATGCCACTTCGGACTCTTCCGGCCGAACAATCGGAAAAATCATTTTTGAAGATGCAGTATTATTTTGGGCGATCTGGTTTCGGTATGTCTTTCTTTTAAACGCGATTATGGGAGTTTCGTAAGAAAATGCCCACTCGGGAATCTCCGAGTCAGTGATTATCAGGTCTGAACGCTGCGCTAGTGAAATCAATTCACAAAAAGACATTTGCATTTTTGGCACACTCGAGTCGCGCTTTTCTCCATTCGCAACGCATTTTAACCACTCAGTAGAAACCCTCCACGATGAAACACGGCTTGGCGGCCACCATTTGCCAAATGCGGGGTTTGCGTCTTGAGCGCTTACAAAATATAAATAGTCAATTCCTGGAGCATGTTGATCTAAAATCGCGACGACCGAAGCGTAATCTTTCGCTTTCAATTTGTCCAAATCCACCACAGTTACTACGCTAAATCTTAAAGATTTATTTCTCATAGTTGACCCTACGTCATTTGCACACGGAGAACTTATTAAAGGAACCACTTGGCTAGCCCCCCCTTCTTAATCGTTTTCACCTTCTCAGATCCAAGCATAATTCATGCCTCGAACTATGCTGCGACGTATCGCAACTGCGGTACAGTAATTGCTTTTTTCAAATCAAACAAAAGAAGCAGAACTTTGGGAGATTCATTAGATATGGAATCAATAATTTTTAGACTCTTGCGCAACACTTCGATCAATAAGATGGTGGATTCGACTAAACCCTTTCCCCAGCATACGAAGGTTTGTCAAAAATGCAGCCGGCTGTTTTCTACCTTTTTCTTCGCGCGACATTATTGTGGATCCTGCAGAGAGAAATTTGAGATTACCTCCTTGCCCTCTGCACACGACAGATACAATGATTTTTGAGCGACCGAAAATTAGCACCTGGTTCTTACGAATCGCCCAATATGTGTAATTTACGACGTCGCTATTTGTAATTATTTTTACCCATAAACCCAAATAAACTATTGCCATGTTTGACCACTCGCGCGCCACAATTAAACATATTCCTAATTTGCCTATTTCTACTCCGCTGTTTCTATTGAAAACGTACATGGAACAGATCTTGCTCAAGGTTCAGAAGTATTGGCGACAACCAGGATTCGCCCTCGCAATGCATTTAACTTTTTATAAGGAGATTACTATGTCTGTAACAGTTTCATTATCCCCGGATAAGCGGCTCGCTATTGTCACTCCGGACTCTAGTTCTATATTGAGCTCAGACGCAACTGAAGCCGTATCAAAAGAAGTTTTTAAAGTCATGGCTACTACGTACTCACTGATGTTCGTTATTCAGGGCTGCCATTGGAATATTATGGGACCCCACTTCGTAGATTTGCATAAAATGTTTGGAGTGCTTTACCAGAATTTATTCAAGGCAATAGACCACCTCGCCGAACGCCTCCGGGCTTTAGGGACCGAGGCGCCCTATACTCCTGAGCGCTTTGCATTTGATTCGGCAATTCAAATTAAAACACCGCTCCGCAGTGAGCATGAAATGCTTGAAACCTCTATTCAGGGATACCTAACACTTACTCAAACAACACGCAGGGCCATCCAAACCTGTCACAAATATGAGGACTATTCTTCGGCCCACCTCTTAACACAACTTCTCGCGGAGCAAGAGGATGCTTCCTGGCAGCTGATTAGTCTATCGAGGGATTAATTTTGTGCTCGACCCTGAAATCGCCTCACCCCTTTGGAGCGACTGCTGTGACGCCCGCGCGAGGTATTTTATCGAAGAGTTGAGTAAACAAGGCCGGGTACTTAGGCTACTGGACTTTTTCTCATTCGATTTTTCCGGAATTCACGTTGTCGGGCTAACGATCGACGGATGCCGCTTCTGGAACTGCAACTTTGAGCATGCCAATTTTCAAGGGGCGCACATTAGTAATACAATTTTAACGGGATCCACTTTGTCGGATACGGTTTTTAAGCACGCGACACTGGTCAACGTCGATCTTTCAGATGCAGATTTAAGAAATACAGATTTCGAAAACGCCATTTTTGACCATGTTACATTTTTTAATGTGATGACTAACGAAAAAACAAAATGGCCAATAGGTAAAGCTAGCTAAGAGCGACTTTAAATGAAATATCGCATCGAAACTGATTCATTAGGAAGTGTGAAGGTACCTCAAAATAAGTATTGGGGTGCCCAAACCGAACGTTGTCAAAAATATTTTAATATTGGAGATGATCCTATGCCCATGGCATTGATCCACGCGTTTGGAATTCAAAAAAAAGCATGTGCCCTTGTCAATTTCGAGCTGGGTTTTTTATCCCAAGTAAAAGCTCGGGCCATAACTCAATCCTGTGACGAAATAATAAACGGCATCTTGGATCAACATTTTCCACTTTCGGTTTGGCAAACTGGAAGCGGCACTCAAACCCATATGAACGTAAACGAAGTTATTGCTAACCGCGCCATTGAACTATTAGGTGGCGTAAAAGGCTCCAAAATGCCGATTCATCCCAATGACGACGTAAATAGAGGGCAGTCGTCAAATGACTCATTTCCAACTGCGATGCATATTGCAGCGATCAACCAATCTAACACTCTCCTTTTACCGGCATTAAAGGTCTTAAAAAACACGCTTTACAATTACTCCAAGTCTTTCAGCCACATTTTAAAAATCGGACGCACCCATTTACAAGATGCTACACCCATGACTTTAGGTCAGGAGTTTTCATCATTTGCCTTTCAGGTAGATCAAAATATTGAAAAAATCCGATTATGCCAGGATGGTTTTCTAGAAATTGCTCAAGGAGGAACAGCGGTAGGAACAGGTTTAAATGCAAATCCGGAATTTGGAGTTCGTGTCGCAGAAAAATTATTTGAGCTCACAGGTTATCGATTCAGGAGTTCACCTAATAAATTTGCTGCCATTGCTTCACATGACGTCTTTGTTTGGGCAAGCGGAGCGCACAGATCCCTTGCCGCCATTTTATTAAAACTTGCCAATGATATAAAACTACTTTCCTCAGGCCCTTATTGTGGGCTGGGCGAACTCATATTAAGCCCGAATGAGCCCGGTAGCTCCATTATGCCGGGAAAGATCAATCCTACCCAATGTGAGGCGCTTTCGCAGGTCTGTGTGCAGATTTTCGGATTTGATCTTGCAATTTCATTTGCGGGGTCACAGGGGCAACTTCAACTCAATGTCTTTAAACCCATAATCATTTATAATTATCTCGAATCCATTAAGTTACTCGCGGATGCGATTTACAGTTTCGTAGACCATGGTCTTAAGGATGTTCGAGTCAATGAGCTTCAACTGAGGCAAAATGTCGAAAGCTCACAAATGCTTGCAACTGCGTTATCGCCACACATTGGCTATGACCGTGCCGCGATAATTGTCAAGAGTGCACACGAAAATAGAATCACGATCAAAGACGCTGCGCTTCTTTCAGGGTGGGTAACCCGAGATGATTTTGATCGGTGGGTTGATCCCGGAAAAATGGCTGAGCCCACTCTCATTCCGCCATAGGCTTTGGCACTTGAGTTGCAAATTTCAATTGTGCATTTTATTGCTGAACCAAAGGAAATATATGAAACACAATCCTTCAAAAATTTCACTGAAACACAATAACCTTAGAAAGAGAGTGGCAAGCAAACGGAGACCAAAGCTTACCTCACATGTCGGAAAGCGAAAAACAATCAAGGAGGATCCGGTCCCAGCACAAACCCGCAATGACGCTGTTGACAAAGACCTGTATGATGAAATTATGATTACTGAGTGGGAAAGTGAAGGAGGCCGCCTACCCATTTACTAACTTGAACTTTAATCCTCAGGCGACAGCTCTGATAAAAGGGTGGTCGATCATATCTACTGTGCTGAAAATGCTAACGACTCTGCCATTTTGATCCACAACTGGGACTCTACTCACCTTGTGATTTCTCATAAGGCGCAATGCACCTTGGAGCCCAAATCCTTTATGCGCAACTTGAACTTTCGTGCTCATGATGTCGCTCAGGTGAGTGTCGACAAGATCCAAGCCTTCGCTCACACAGCGCAAAACAATGTCCCGGTCCGTGACTATGCCTACCGGTTTTCCGTCCTCAACTATGACCACACAACCTACGTCATATCGTTTCATCACACGCGTTGCCTCGAATACGTTCATTTCAGGAGAGCAACACTGTAAACGGTCATTGATCAATTCTCGAATTGGCATAAAATATCTCCTATGGTTTCGCATGAAAAATGCAAGCTCTGTGCCTAATATCAAGATACCCATCAGGAGAAATCTCAATGAAAATTGTTATATTTGCTGCGGCTTTGCGCAAGACATCTTTAAATCGGCTGCTTGCAATTCAATCTGTTCAACTTCTTCGCAAAGAAACCAAACATCAAATCGATTATAGAGATTTTCACGAATTTGAAATGCCCATATACAACGGAGATCTAGAAGAAATGAGCGGAATCCCTGAGGGGGGAATTCGTTTCGTTGAGATGCTTTCCGGCGCAGACGCCAACATTATATCTACCCCCGAATACAATGGCGGAATCCCGGGTGCGCTAAAAAACGCATTGGATTGGGCATCAAGACATGAACCAGTGCCGATTAGTGGTAAGCCGCTGCTCCTGCTTTCCGCGTCGCCCGGCTCGCTCGGAGGAGTCCGAGGACTTTGGCATACGCGTGTCCCGCTCGAAGCTCTCGGTGCTATCGTTTTTCCCGAGATGTTTGGGCTTCAAAAAGCAGATGAAGCGTTCGGTCCAGATGGCACATTTAAGGATCACAAAACAGAAATAAGACTTGAAGCACTTCTTCGAAAATTTATTTCAGTGAGTGAACGACTTACACAAAATTAATAATTTAAGATTGATCCCGATAGCGCTTTCTGATTTCTTCGATGGTCACCAACGCAAAAAACTCCATTCCCAATTTTTTAATATTATCCCCGCCGCCGTCTAACCGATCCACTACAGTGAGGACAGCTATGGGATGATATCCACCCTCTCGGAGTCTCTCCACGGCCTTTATGCTAGATCCACCCGTAGTCACAACGTCTTCAAGAACCAGGAGTTTCGCACCAGATTTTAAGTTTTCCGTTCCTTCGATATATTTTGAGGTGCCGTGCTCCTTGGGCTCTTTACGCACGATAAAAGCAGGCCACATTTTTCCAGCCTCTCTAGCCGCAAGCGAAATTCCGGTTGCTAGAGGATCCGCGCCCAGAGTTAAGCCCCCCACTCCATCCACGACGAGGCCCTCCTTTTTTATTCGTTCCACAGCGAGCTGTCCAATCAGATGTGCACCTTCTGGTTGGAGACTCGTAGGTTTTACATCGATATAAAATGTACTCTCTTTTCCAGAGACGAGTTTAAACTTTCCCTCTCGGTAACTGACCCGACAAAGGATATCAATTAGGCGTGATGTTTTTTGATCCATGAGATCAAATCCCCGAACACTTTCTCTTTACCCATTTCATTAAAAATCTCGTGATAAAAACCTTCGTAGGTGATCAAATTTTTATCAGGATTTGAAAGGTCTTTCGCAAACTCCATCGAAACGTGTGAATCAACGATTTTATCCTCAAGCGGAATCATAAATTGAAGCGCGTAGGGTATTCCGTTGGATCGCGATTTCGTGTCATCAAATACCCTGAGTAGCTCGGTAAAAAGCTTGGGCGTAATCTTATCATGAACGAGGCGATCTGAAGTGTAGGCTGCAACCACCTCTGCATCATGCGAAATATGTGAGGCATCTAACCCAGTACTCATGTGAAGCGATCCCCATATTTTAGATAAAACGTGAGCGGCAGCTTTTTTCGCGGCGGGCGCTTTGGCTGCAATCCCCATAAAAGGCGCAGAAACGGCGGCCGAATATAAGGGAAGATCCGAGTACTTTAAGAGTGATCTTAAAACAATAAGTCCGCCCATACTGTGGCCCAGAAGGTGAATTTCAGAGGATTTAAAAACCAGTTTAAGTCTTTCATTTAATTTTCTAATCGCCAGCGCGACGTCGTCGGCGTAAAGATCAAATTCCTCTATAAATCCTTTAGTCCCGTTAGATCGTCCGTGCCCCCTAAGATCTACGATATAAACCGCGCCTATCACCTCCTTTAAATAATGTGGAAAATGGAGGTAGCGACCGCCGTGCTCTCCCAAGCCGTGCACGATGATCAATGCTCTAGGGTTTTTCCAATTTTTTTGATGGTGAAGAACAGAGAAAAGCTGTGCCTTGCCGTCTTCAGTGATCAGTGTATCGACTTCGGAGGTCCAGTCCTCGGGCAATGGCATAAAGCCTTTTGGCTGAATAGCACCCTGATAATTTACAAACGACTCTGAACTCACAGAATTGCTCCTTAAGCCCACTCAGCCAATATAATTTTCGATCGCGCGCTTTGCCGAATCCGAAAGATGATCAAAGCGAAAGCTAAAACCGCGACGATCTTCAAGCATACGAACAATGACTCCCTCCGCGACGAAAGGCTCAATTCCACCTTCGCCGACTGGAGTGACATTAAGTTTGACATGCGAATTAACGGCGCCAGGCATCTGATCAGTTAAAACCTGCATTCCTCCGATGCTCACATCGCGACACATTGCCACGCTGACATTTTTCTCATTTGCTAAAATGATTTTTGCAATGAGTGGCTTACGAGGCGCATTTCTGAGTTCAATCTTAACAGGGCTTTTACCTTTGACCGACTTCATGGCTTTTGCAAGAGCCGCAATTTTTTCGATCGGAGTCCAGTTCGGCATCCCGTCACACCAAGCATAAACTTTACCATTTATTTTTTCAATCTGGAGCAGGCGTTCGACTTCGTCTTCCATAAAAGGCCCGTACTGCGTATCTCCATAAAATAGAAACCATTTTCTGCTTAAATTTACCTGCGGCGGCGGGGGGGCAATTGCTTTTCCACGCGATAGCGCCCTCTTTATTGTTGGTTTCGATGCCTCTTTAATTTCTTCTTTCATCGCCTTGGAGGGAGATTGAGGCACTGCGGTTCGAAAGGTCTTAATTTCGCAAATACGCTTCCATTCGGACTGCCCCGATTTCCATACAAAATGTGCCCAGGTGATTTCATTGGCTTGAATTTTCTCGTAAACATCAGACGAGGTCATCGGACCGATCCAATGGTCTGAAAACGCAATATACCACTGCGGGTTTTCGTCGTCGAAGAGGACCTTTTCGGTGTTTTCCATAGGACTCAGTTTAATTGAACTGGGGGCCCTTAGCCAAGCAGAATCAAATATTTACAAACCAAGGCGACTCCCCTACGCTGGGATGGATGAGGCTACATTTTGGCCGATTGGCAGGCTTTTTTGGATTCGGGATCTCCATCACCCTTTTTAGCTGCCTGAATTTATTTAGCCCGCTTGATAGCCCCTCTGGCGATGAGCAGCTCATTTCAGCGGCGCGTGCCTGTGTAGATCGGGGTAATCTCGCTTGCGCCTTCGAAAAATACGGGCGCGTTTCATCTCTAAAATCTGATATCTCAATTAGTGAAACCTCTTTCGCGATTTTAGATCGTAACGGTGCAAACATGGCAGCTTTTATGGATGTGATGGGGACTGGAGATTTAAGTGGTGGCGCCATGATCACAGGACTCGCCAATCATTTGGTTGGAAAAGCGGATATCGCTCATCGGCAGTCCATAGTGGGAGCATATCAGCAAGTGACTGGAATCAAAGCGCCAGAGGTTCGCGGACTCGTGCGGCTCATGACTGGAATGGCACTGATTGCGGAGTTATTAGCGGAGGACTTAAGTTCCGGGACTTATACTACTGCAAAACTCGTACAGGACCCGACCCTCTGCGCGGCGTCCGTTGCAACGTCGTGTCCGGGTTCTATCGTATGCTCAGGGGCACCGGGGTCCATAATCGTTTCGGGCCCGGCAATCGGGGATTTGGATGTAGTGGTGCCCACCACACTTACGGGTCCCCCTTCTTTTCATCTGATCGACGCTGCTATGCAGAAGATTAAAATCGCACTCACTCAAGAAATTATTGCTGACGCGGGCCTGGGCGCGAGAACCGCAGCATTTGCAACCCAACTCAGTAATCCTCCAGGTGGAGTAGTTGCGGCAGACTACCTGCCACTAGTAGCAGCTTCTGACTCTCCGTGTTATCGCTGGGGAATGTTGGATGCCGGGATCGGGAGCGCACTGTAACGGATCCCCTCCCTTCCCCTCCTTTCTTGCGCAATAGGCCAATCCAGTGATAGATGGGATTGGAACTTCAAACCGGGGGATATATTGATGGGACATTTTTTTTTGGAAGCACTGATCTTAGTTTTTTTTCTTGGGCTCTCTGCCTGCGCACCTAAACAATTAGCTTCCACGGCAAAACAAGAGCTACGTCATTACCGCATTCAAGATGCGTTCGCGGCCCGCGATCAGACTTTCGTAGACCACGGCGGACCCACCCGCGAAAGTCCGACCACTGGCGGGCCATGGACTCCGATCTTTACCGGCGAATCAGAATTCGATGCACTTCATTATCGCATCTCTATGTCGTTTCCACGTGCGAGTCTCGTTTCACCCACATTTGACGGAATTGTAGAAATCACCTTTAAGCCTTTAACAGAGAGTTACCAGCTTCTCTCACTCGACAGTAGTCCCGCCAATCAGATTAAAAAGATAACTCTCCTCAATCAGTTTCAAGAGCTTCATTTTCGTCAAAATGGATTAAAACTCGAAATTGATCTCAATCGCCCTTACGGACCCAAAGATAGCCTCACCATCGCCATCGAATACCACTGGGACGCAGATCGTGGCCGCGGCGTATATTTTAAATCCCGCACAGGGGTAAACGACGTCGAGGCCATTTATACTCAAAGCGAACCGGAAATTTCGAAATTCTGGTTTCCCACGAACTCGCATCCCAATGATCGCGCCAATTTCGAATCGTTTATCTCGGTTCCCGAAGAATTTACGGCTATTTCAAACGGCGCACTTTCAGGGATTACCACCAAAGACGGCATGAAAACTTTCCATTGGTCGATGGCCATGCCCCAGGCAAGCTACCTCTTTGTAGCGACGGCAGGAAAATTTGGTGTACATCATGAAAATTGGAACGGAATTCCCGTAGATTTTTACGGCCCAAGCGACGACATGGATCGCGTAACCTACTCGCTTCGCGATACCCCAGATATGCTCACTTTTATTTCTTCCAAAACCGGATTTCGATTTCCTTATGAAAAATATGCGCAAACCGTGGTGCCTCAATACGCCTGGGGCGGAATGGAGCACACTACGGCGACCACGCTTACGGACAAGACCATTCACTCACCGGACGAGGATTCGCAGTTTTCGAGTAATCACCTTTTGGCGCACGAGCTGGCGCACCAATGGTTTGGCGATCTCGTGACTTGCAAAAGCTGGGATCATATTTGGCTCAACGAGGGATTTGCAAGTTACTTCGATGCACTTTACCAGGAACACCGTCAAGGTCGCGCAAATTACTTAAAGACCATGGTCGGCGTTTCGTCTTGGTATTTTATGGAAGAGGACGAAGAAGCGCGGCCTGTCGTTTTTCCATTTATTCACTCTGGGCTCGACGAATATTTTGACTCTAGAGCCTATGCTAAAGGATCTTGGATTTTGCACATGCTCAGAAACACTTTGGGCGATGATATCTTTTTTAAGGGAATTCAAACCTACCTTTATCGTTACCAGGGACAAGTCGTAAACACGGAGATGTTTCGCAAAGTCATGGAAGAAGTCGCGGTCAAGGACCTGTATTGGTTTTTTGACCAGTGGGTTATGAAGCCCGGGTACCCACACTTTTTGATTGATTATGCTTGGGATATGCATACCAAAGAGGTCGTTTTGACAGTGAAGCAGACTCAAGATTTAAACCAGCCAGGCGGCATTCCGGGGTCCACTCCCCTCTTTGAAGGGCCCATTGACGTCGAGGTCGCTGGCAAACTTTTTCATATTAATCTATACGGAAAAAATGCTGCAGTGCCTGGAACTGAAATTTTTCGCCTCGCCTCTGAAAAAATTCCAGATTACGTAAAATTTAATTCAGGCGCAGGGTGGCTCGCCAAAATCGACCTCAAACAGACAGAACTTTCTTGGATTACCCAGCTAAAAAAGAGCACCGACGTTTCAGCCCGCGTTGAAGCCTCTCGCGTGCTTTCGCAAGGCAAATGGATGGGCTTTGAATCCAGTAAAGAATACCGACCCGCTGCCGACGCGCTCATCGTCTGCGCTAATACAGACGTTGAAATTTGGGCCCGCGCTTCTTGCACAAAAGACATGGCGGATTTAGTACGCTCTGCCCTTGCAGCTGGACTATCTTCTCGGGACGATATGCTGGTTCGCCTTCGCGAGACTCTCGTTGCTTTGACCAGTGACCAGGAGTGGAGCATTCGGGATGAAGCGGTAAAAGTCTTAGGGACATTACCTCCTCCACAGGCGTTGCAGGTCATCTCAACGCTTCAAGGAGTTATTCGCCGTGCACAGAGCACCGTGAGCGAAGTCGCTTCGGCGATTCAGGCCTTGGGTCGAGTCTGTTCATTTTTGGCTGACGCATCCAAAGAAGCCTATGAAAACAACTATGGGTTTATTTTAGCTCAGGTTGCGCGCTCCAGCTTTCAAGATAAAATTCGTGAAGCGGCGCTAGGCGCGCTAACCACGATTGGTGATTTTCGCTCGCTTCCGGTGGGCGAAGAATTTTCGACTTCGCGGTATAGCGAGACCACCCGTAAATCGGCTTATCATTTGATTGGAACCGTGGGCGCGAAGCTCAAAGATGAGACTCGAGATCAGGCGCGAGCCATCCTTGAAAACGCTCTTTTAGAACCTAACTACGCTTTAAGAAAATCCGCGATCTCCGCCCTCTTGACCTTAGGAGACCCTAAAGCTATTCCTGCTTTAGAGAAGTCCGCGCAAAGTGATGTGGATGACCGGATCAGACGCGCTGCCAGAGAAGCGATTAAGAAATTAAAGGGAAAATAGTAAATTCATTCACAGTGAAGCATTGGCCGACCTATCTGAGTTTATCGTGTAGTCTTTAGACATCACTTTGTTGTCTAATTTATTGACGTCGCCCATCGTCTTCGATATGTGCTCCTCCATGCAAATGGATTACACAGGAGTCATTCGGCAAAAACTTCAGGAGCGTATTGAATCCAATCCTGGCTACTCCCTTCGCGCCTTTGCGCGAAATCTAGGGGTAGACCCCGGTTTTCTCAGCCACGTTCTTAAGGGAAAAAGGCAGCTCTCGGTATCTAGAGCCCTGGACCTCCCCGGACCATTGGGTTTAAATACAAAAGAAAAAGAACATTTTCTAAATCTCGTGCAATTAAGGTCTGCGAGAACGGACAAAATGCGCGAGGAAATTCTGACACGGATGAGTAAAACGCGGCAGCCCGGAGCAATTAAGGATATTGACTTAGAAACATTCGCTTTTATTTCGGACTGGTACCACAACGCTATTTTAGAGCTCACTTTGCGGCACGGATTTAAGATTTCATCAAAATCTGTCGCTACGCTTTTAGGAATTACTTCTCTCGAAGCTAAACTTGCACTCGAAAGACTCGTCACATTAGGGCTGCTCATTCAGACCGATCACTCTTACGTGAAATCCTCCCAACACTTTAAAACCCAGGGCGATGTCCCCAACCAAGCTTTGCGAAAACGGCACCGTCAGGTTCTGGTAAAAGCTTCAGAAGCTTTGGATAAACAAGATGTCAATCGGCGCGATTTTCAATCCTTTACGATGTGCATCGATCCTAAATTAATTTCCACTGCAAAACACAAAATTCAACGCTGCCTTTGGGACCTTTGCACGTATTTAGAATCAGGCGATAAATCAGAAATTTATGAAATGTCATTTCAACTTTTTTCGTTGGAACAAAACAAGCAGGAGAAAAAAACATGAAACCAATCTCTATTATTCTCGTTGGAGCCTTTTTAATCACTCTATCAGCGCAGGCAGGTACTGCAACCGGAAACGGGGGCCACGCAGTTGTCTGCCGAAACTCTGCTTACCAAATCACTCGAGTCGAACTCCTCGATTTTTATGAGGCGCGCCTTTTACGCGGGATTAACCACAATTTAGACTCTATCCATGGTAATTGGCTGACCAAAGGGCAAGCGGTACTCAAGGTGCTCGCTGCCATTGAACCGGATCGGGGCGCTTTATATCAAAATCAACTCGCGACATTTGAAAATGATACTGTTTTTATGACTGACGCAGATTTGCCTCCGGTACCGGACTCCAATCATACGGTTGGAATCCCCCGTGATTGTAGGTTAGAGCAGATCGCTGTGCAAAGGGCGCCCAACTTTCCCGAGGATAAGCGATTTACAGTTAATAAAGATCTTTGGGATGTAATGGATGACAATCAAAAATGCGGATTGGCTCTTCACGAAATCATCTACCGCGAACTTCTCGAACAGGGCGATTCGGTAAAAGCGCGCTATTTTAATTCGTATATTACCTCATCCAAATTAACGGAGATGTCTGAAGTGGATTACCTAGACCTCGTCATTCGCACGGGATTCGCTACTGCAAGGATTCAAGGGGTCCTCATGTCAATGGGCCAGATCACTCGCGGTGAAAACAAAAAAATTCAATTTGGTACACCCGTTCCTGGAACTACCTTTTCAGTCCTGGGGCGGCAATACCAAATCCGCAATTACGCCCCTCGTGTAACTTTTTATGAAAATGGCGCCCTTCGATATGTTCCTGCTGAAAGCGCATCCTTCGCTACAGCGCAGGGCTTACTGATCCCTTGTGAGGGCGGTGAAAGCACTATCGTTTTTAACAGCAATGGGGGCCTTGAAAGTTGCAGAGTCGCGCAACCTGATACTAAGCCTTTTCGATTGGCGTCTAACTTTTACAACTTAAAACCCGTTTCTGTTACATTCGACGAACAAGGTATTTTAAAACATGCTGTCCTCAATTCTGGAACTGAAAGCTGGGGAACTCTCAGTGGGTTTCAAGTTACGACAGCCTATTCCATCGCAAATTGGACGTTTTATCCAAATGGTGCTCTAAAAGTGGGGGATTTCCGCGAGACTCTACAATTTAAGGTTCAGGGCAGAGATCTTTCCGTTTCAGAGCTCATTGAAGTTTATTCGGATGGAAATCTTGCGAGAGGAGTTTTGGTAGAAAGCCCAACTTTAACAGTCGGGTCGAAGAAAGTGACTTTTGCTTCTTCTTCCATTTTAGGACTCTATCCCAATGGTCTCATTAAAAATGGTGCTTTTTCTAAATCAACTGAGTTTCCGATTCAAGGAAAGTCAGTCTCTATTCAGGGTGCATGGTCCAGCCGTAATACTCTATATGCTCCGTTGGCAGGCTTTTACCAAAGTGGTCACATTCAATATGGATTTTTGGAAACAAAAACTGAGTTAAAAGTAGTTATGCCAGACACCGGGGAGATCAAGCCAATGGGCCTGGATCGTAACACTGCAATTTGCTTACGCATGGACGGGCTGGTAAGTGCATTTGGCTTAAAGGCTTACAATGACGAATGGCTTTGCAAATAAATCTGAATAAAAATAAATTGATAGAAAATGAAAAAAAAGGGCCTGGGTCAAACTCCCCATGGAGTTTCACCCAGGCCCTTAGTATTTGCGATTACTGAATCAAGTCGTTGTAACGCGGTCTAGCGTGTTCAACTTCAGCGATAAGAGTTTTTTCATCTTTCTTCGCCGCGCCGGTGAGCTCACCCACCCAGCTAATACCAGCTAGCTCTTGTGCATATTGGGCACGAATAGCCTTAATCTTGGCTGAGGCCACCACGTCTTGGTGAACTGCAATCCCATTGATGCGTTGGGTTGCTGATTCACGAAGTTGGTAGAAGTTTCCTAAGCTACTCTTGAGCGATACGCTGACCGTATGCGAAGGATACTCAAGAAAACGGCGCATCTGTCGATCGACTTCGGCCGCAAAGAGTGACATCGAATCAGTTACTTTTCTGAAGTAACTATCCAAGTAGGTCATTTCTACAGTTTCGATAGAAACGACCCCTTCGAGCTTGTATTCCAAAGTTTGCTTCTCATTAAAGAGAACCATTTCTTTAATCTCAAAATCCTGCGTATAGACAGGCTTCTCGATTCCATGATCGTCGCGGGTAACCAAGGGCTTACCATGCGAATCCGTTGCAAGCTGCAAAGGCTTCATTTGTTTGTAGGGCCAGAACTCAGCATTCAGTTCTTTCATGCGCTCTTTATAGAACGTAAGGCCGTCAATCAAAGCCGTACGAACTTCAGAGGTGGGCGCTTGTTTAAACAGAGCGAGGACTTCGCCAATGTTCTTTTTAGCCTTACCAAACGCGAGGCGAAGTTCTCTTTGAACGTGTTCGCACTCGTCTTTATACTTATAAATACGCTTATAGGTTGCAGTCTTGCTCAAAGACTCGAGAGCACTTTTGTACTCTTCGTTCTGCAAAAGATGGTCAGGCAAAAATGCGTTTGCCTGTGCCTGCTCCATAGCCGCTTTTGCGGCCGCGATGGCAAAGAGCTGAGAGGCTACGTCAACCCGTGTAGGATTATTCATCGCTACAAGAACGGCGTCTCGGCCGGCGTCCATATTAGCTTGCACTTTAGCAAAGATACTCTGACTGTAATTTGAAAGTTGGTTAAAAATCGCCCTCACTACGTCTTCTTTACCAAGCATATAGAGTTCTACTAAATGATTGCGAATCGTACTTGCATCGTACGAGCGAAACCGAGAGGAAATTTCTTTACCTTGCATACTAGAAAAAGTGGCGACTTCTTGAGTATCCAGCTGCATTTCTTTTAACGCTTGTTCGTTAAACGAAATCGCATGCTTGATTAAATT
The DNA here is from genome assembly GCA_964367865.1 of uncultured Bacteriovoracaceae bacterium. GTDB lineage: Bacteria > Bdellovibrionota > UBA1018 > UBA1018 > UBA1018 > CAYJBA01. The sequence continues at coordinate 16,031 of CAYJBA010000010.1, forward strand.
AGCCACCTGCACTTCACCTGCCGCTTCTGCGCGTTTTACGGCTACTTCGATTGCGGCTTCTAGGTTATTAGGTCTGCCACCCACAAGGGCTGGATAATTGAGCTTAAGCTCATTGATCTGCTCATCCGTCAAAAAGCGAGTCTTCTTGAGCGACGCGATCTGGTCTAATGCGGCTTGATACTGCTTAACATACCCAATAAAAGTCGAATACTGAGCAGAATCTACACGAAACCGATATCCCTGATCAGCGCGCTGCCACATCTCCTCTAGATTAGAGCGTACATCAGCAAGCTTTTTGTAAATCGCTCCACCCCATGCTTGTCGATCAAGCTCGAACATGGGACGGCTAACTACCTTTTGAAACTTTACTAGCGGAGGGCTATCGATAAAGCGGCGATTGTCGTTATAAAATTGACTCCACAGAATTGGAACACCACTTAATGAAGAGTTATTCATGGGTGCGCCCACAAATGCGCGCACAATGTTCTCACCTACGCGAGCCACGGCAGAGAGAATATATTCATGAAAACCCCAACCGTTATTTTCTACTTTAGAATAGGGTTGAGCCACCGCAAGAATTTCATTTTCAAAATCCGCCGCGGTCAATATTTTTCTGGGTTTCTGAAAGTTTCGCATTGCTTCTTCGTCATAAACAGGAGCACCCGTGCTCAATTCAGGAACAAATAAAACCAATTGCTTAGTATCTCTGATCTTTTCATCCGTAACAGTTTTTCCTCCAAAAGAGAAAAAACCGCCTTCGGTTACTTTTCTTTGAATCGTCGTGCGATTGACCTCAACGTAATACTCGTCTCCAGCCTGAAGTCCAGTGCGGACGGTCTCGCGGGCGAGCATTGCGCGCAGGTCCTGCGAAGCAACATTATATTTATTCATGAGATCAGGACTCGAAACCATTTTATCGTCCGAAATGATTGAATTTGTCGTTTCATTTAAAATAAATTCGGCGGATTTAAAGCGACCTTCAGAAGCCGCCGATAACGCGCCAGAAATGAGTTTTTTTACCGAGGACCGACGCTCCCGGTGAGATTTAATTTTTCTCCACTCAGAATCTACGTCCAAAATAGCATGAATCGTCTCGAGACTTCGGCTAGCATTTTTTGCCTGATTGAGAAGATTAGCATCAATTCGTTCCACTTGGTTTGAGCCTAACAGTTCAGGATTGGTAGCCAATTCAACTGCGGTACTCGAAATCTTACGTTCGCCGTAGTATTTCGAATAACTCAGGTGTGCAACCGAACCCAATACTACTGCGAAACAAGCAGCACCGAAAAGGAGCGCCCTTTTCTTTTCTCTTCCTTTTAATTTTGATTTTCTGTTTTTCATATCTTCTCCTTGGTTAAAAATTAGCGATTAATTAAGGGTTCGACGTTCAATTTGATACACTTTGCAACGACACTAGCGACTGACGTGAAATCGCAAGATGAAACCGCGCGCGAAATTCTGGCGTTATCGACCAACTTAAATCCCTGCCTTAAACAACTGACGCGATCCGAATCACTCAAGGAGTCTAGACTCCCTAAGAGGTCACAAATTGGAAATACGAGTTTTTGAAACGGGACATCGGCTTTCTCTAGGGCTTTAGCCAGGCATTTACCCTTAGTTTCACGATTTTCAGCTAAGGAGCATAACGCAGCTATCTGTTGAAACCCGGTATCTCCAAATTTATCGATCGCTTCTTCAATGCAGCTCACCTGGCCGCTCCACGTGATAGAGGCACTGCAAATGCTGAGGAGCATGGGTTGATCGAAATGCTTAGTTTTAAGGGTGCCGGCACCGGATTCGAGGCATCGAACAAGATCAGAGTCTTCTTTTCTAGAGTTAGAGTCTTTGCAGGACATATAAAGCAACGAAAGGTCCGTTTGTGCGGTCGCGCTCATGATATCCGCTATTTTTTCGTCGGCAGATAATTCCCCGTGGGATCGCATGGCATTTGATCCTGCTTGGGTACAAGCTTCAATGCTTGCGCTATCAAAACCCCGGTTACATATCGCATTTAGCAGCTCTTTATAGGTGGTATGTTCGGAGAGCTGTGCTGCGTTTTTAAAACATTTGATCTCATGCGAATAGCGACGGGCCGCAGAGCAAGCACTAATTATAATCTCAATTAAGTCTTTACGTTGAGGTGGCAATGAAATCGGGCCGACTCCAGCTAATT
>CAYJBA010000011.1:0-17834 GCA_964367865.1 uncultured Bacteriovoracaceae bacterium
GACGTGTGCTCTTCCGATCTAGTACCGGGAATTTGAGTAGGATCCGTTGAAGCGACGACCCGGCCTGTCTTTTCGAGTAATATTGCCGTGACCTCTGAAGTATCGCTGAAGAGAGGAAAAAAGGAATCCGGTCTCAGTTCCACCAAGAGAATCTGCGAAAATTGGCCCTCGGCCCGTTTCACGAGTGGAATTCCGATTTGAAGGGTTTTTCCAAGCCGAATTTCGATTTCACCCTTTCCCACGCTCTCGAGATTGATTTGAGGCGGGCCCTCAGATGCCGGGCTCCTCACCATTTTGGGGTTAGAAGCTTTCCATGCCGGATAAAAGACATTTTTTTTTCGATAGAGACTGATACCTATCCAATCATTTTCAGAATTCAGGCGTTCTTGTATGAAACGCAGGCGATCATCTGGATATTGAAAATCCTCCAAAGAAATGCGACCCAGAATTTGTGCGTGATCTACGATTCGGCGAATTTCACTTCTAACTCGACCTGCTAAAATCAAACTTGAGTCAAGCGTCTCTTTCCTTAATCGATCGCTTACGTCAGATGTGAATAGATCCGTAGCCGTCCACACGACCGCTGCCGTGCTGATGAGCAACCCGGTAGAAATCAGATAGTTGATTTTTCTGTTAATGCTTAAACGCATTCTATTCACTTATCGGTAATTTTCTCTAATTATTTGAACGCGCCAGAAAGACGATACGCTCCGCGTTAATCACATTATATTCAGAATCTAACGCATAACGCCGAAGAGTATTCCGATGGTGCGACCTGTTTACGTCCTCGTCTCAGTTTCCGCGGTTTTTTTTAGTCTCTATTTTGCTGAGATGTCGGGGTTCTTTAAACCGACTCCTCGGCGTATTGGTCATATTGAGTTATCGACCTCACCTCTTCGGAGACTCCTTCGCAGTCATTTTACCTGGGACAGAGCTTGGGCTGGCGAAGGCGTTTTTGCTGGAGATACGCTTTCTGTCGGCGAAACAACTACCGCACAGATATTGTTTGATCAGGGTGGAGCGCTCAATCTATGGCCCGGATCCATGGTAGTTTTGCGCGAGAGTTTGGATGAACTTAAGTTTGACTTTGTCTTGGGATCAGGCGAATTCAAAGAAACCGGTTCAACCAGACGAAAAATAAAAATATCTTTTGCGGAAAATACCGGGAACGCCGCTCACCCATTTGCTGTCTTACCCGTCGTTCAAGAACAATCGATAAGCAAATCCAAAAACGCATTAGATACGGAAGGAAAAGACATAACCGAGGAGCTTCTGCCTCCTACTCCCACCCTCCTCGAACCCGATCAAGATTCGATCGTTCAGCAGGATCAACGATCGGTGACTCGACTCAAATGGAGCATGATCGGTTCCGGCAGATATTCTTTTGAGGTTTCACTCAAAAAATCTGACTCCCTTAGCCAACCGCACCGCTATCGAGTCCCAAAGAACGAGCTTTCACTGACAAAACTACCGCCGGGATCGTATCAATGGTCGGTGAGGGCAATTAATGCCTTTGGTAAACGCGGAGCAGGGTCCACCCCGCGATGGCTCGAAGTGATTGCTGCGAACGAATTAATTTCTGCGAAAGCTCCACAAATTAAAAAAACCCAAAGAGTTCTCCCCATCCACAAGAAAAAAAGGAAATTAGGAAAAATCCAACTTTTGCCTCCTGAGGTCAAAGATGACGATTAGGGGCTTCTTATTTTCGCTTATGTTCGTCTTTTTCGTCTCTGAATCGGGCTTTGCTTCAGAACGAACGGTAAAGTTTTCATGGAGAGCAATTTCACGAGCCAGAATATATGAATTTGAATTAGGACAGGAGCGAGAGTTAAGCGTACCCCTCCACAAAAATACGGTTTCAGAACCTGAAATTAAGTTGAAACTGAGAGTCGGAAGCTATTTTTATCGTATCAGGGGCATCGACGAGGACGGGGCACCCGGCCCTTGGAGCGATCTGGGCATAGTAGTCGTTAATGCGAAGGTTCCAGTGCCTTTGATTCCTCAAGCCAAGTCTAACGTGAACAAAATACCTGAGGAAGGAATCCATTTTCAATGGACTCGAGGTCTTAAGGGAAGCAAATATATTTTTGAAATCTCCTACTCGGGAACAAAAATCCTGACTCGTGAAACAGATCGGACTGAAATCGATTGGAGGCCCGAATTATCCGGCCCCTACTCATGGAGAGTCGGACATCAGATCGCGGGAGAAGTGGAATGGGGAACTTTTTCTTCATTTTTTGTAATACCGCAAGCCTTGCCCCCTAAGCCTTCCAAACCGCTTACTCAAGAGACCTTGGATATCGAAAAAAATCAGTGGACCGCCGGCTTGGGCCCAACCTTCTTAAAATACCGCGAAACGAGTCTGGCAGATATCAACGAGTTGATTTTGACCGGAAAAATTTTTTTTTCACGTCGACTTACGCCACAATGGAATATAGGGGCAAATTTATTCGGCAACCTGATTCACATCTCAGGCTCTCCTCCGAGTGACAGGGTAAAGTTCCTGGGCGCAAATGTGAGATTGGGTTATGTCTTGCCCTTTATAAAAAAACCATGGGTGGTTAATTTAATGATCGGGGCATATTATTCGCAGATGTTGGGAACTCCTGGCTTTGGTTATTCGCCTGTACTTTACCCCCAGCTATACCCAACGGTTTCGTATGGACTCAGCAATGGACAGGTATTTTCAACTTATTTTAAATTTGTCCCGATTGGAAAGAAATTTACCTCGGTCAGCGCATCTGAGCGCGAATTGGCGAGCGGGATGGCATGGTCTTGGCCGATGGATAATCTGAAAAATGCCCACATTTTTTTTGATGTTTCTTCGTTTGCGATTCGTGCGAGCGAGACTATTTCAATTCAAAGCATGCAAACCTCATTGAGTTTTGGGGTTGATCTATGAAAAATGAGAGAGGCCAGGCGAAATAAATAGACATGCAGGTCACTATTATAACTATTTGAAATAACACATTAAATAATGTTTATATTTTTTTGACACATTGCATATAAGTTGAGAAAATGGGGATAATTCTTTATTTTTTGGGAAATCTAATGGCTGGGATAAGTAAAAACTTAATCTTAACGTTCTCTGGGTGCCTCGCATTATGTGGATGCGGCCGGCTGGGCGGTGACGCCCTTCGCAGCCTTCTTTCCGATTCGAATGTTATGTCCAGTTCTCCGATTACCTATTCTACAGGAATCGTTGATTCCACTTTCGGTACTGCTGGATTTTCTACTTTTAAAGTCGCGGGCAACGATCAATTCATCAAACAAATTAAAATACAAGGAGACGGAAAAATTGTGGGTACCGGCTCTGTTCAAGTCGGTGCGAATTACGAAAGCCTGGTGGTGAGAACGAATTCGGACGGAAGTTTAGACACGAGTTTTAACAGTACCGGAACTCGCGTCCTCAGCCTGTCCGCAGGAACGGATCAAGGAACAGGCGTTGCGATTCAGTCGGATGGAAAAATCGTATTTTCCGGATTTGCTGCAAACGGAGGAAATGGAGACGATTTCGTGGTTACGCGTCTCAATACGGATGGCTCTACTGACGCCAGCTTTGGGGGAGGCTCCATGTACACGCATTTCGGATTTGGCAATGACCACGCGAATGCGATGGTTATCCAATCGGATGGAAAACTCCTCGTCGCGGGAATGGCAAGAGTTGCCGGTGCTACGGATAATTTTGGAATCATTCGATTGGATGGTACGGGCATCTTGGATGCCACGTTTGGCGCCGGTGGAAAGCAAACGATCGGGAGTACGACCTCCGCTGCAGCGGCTGCCGTTCAAGCTGACGGAAAAATAATATTAGCCGGTCAAGAAGGCAATGTGCGCGTGGCAGCCACGCGACTCAATTCGGACGGATCCTTGGATACAGGATTTGGCGGGACCGGTGTCGTTTATTTCAATGGTTCCGCTCATCCGATACTTTTGGGCACAGCCATAGCCATTCAGTCAGATGGTAAAATTATCGTAGGAGGCTTAGACACGGATAATGCAACCGTGGCCAACGTCGCGCTGATTCGGCTAAACTCGGATGGTTCTTTGGATACTTCATTTAACGGTACTGGAAGAGTGACTACTAATGTTTCCGGAATTTCCTGCGAACAAGTAAAAGACATTTCGATTCAGGCGGATGGAAAAATCATTGTCCTTGGGGATGATGATGGATGTGGTCTGGCGGACGGGATGTTTATGATACGTTATAATTCAGATGGAACGATCGATGCCACTTTCGGAATATTTGGTACTCAAACTTTTGGAGGTGACGGGATTTACAGCCTGGCAAATTCGCTTGCTGTTCAACCGGATGGGAAATTCGTGATCGGTGGTCAGTACCTGTTTAATGCTTCTGCGCAGTCCGGATTTTATAGATTTAAATAGGTAGAAGGAATTAACTCCTTACTGGTTTTCCGTCTGCATTTTGCATCAACACTTTGCTGGCTCAGTTTGATCGCAATTGAGTAATCATCCCCCAGTATCCAGTTTAATCGAATCGCAACCGGATCCTGGGGGTATTTAAGAACAACTCTTAAATCTGAGCGACCTAGAAAAACCAGCCGATGTTGATGTAGGGTAATCCGCCTACACCTGACTTAAGCGAAAGATTATAACCAGCGCCGAAGTTAAATCCAGAGCCAGCCTGCCAATCCAATCCGAAAGTAGCATACAAATGGCTAGCACTCGCTCCGAAACCGCCGACGGTCAGCGTCCCGAGAGTTCCGGTCGAGGTCACACTCACGTTGGCCCAACTCAAACCAACAACAGGTGAGAAATTCCACTCCGGATGAAATGTACGAATTCCAGCGCCAATCGTGGTTGCTTTAAGTTCGCCGCCCACGGTGGTGGCGGAAATGGATCCATAACCAGCAGTAGCGCGAGCGAAACTACATACGTTATAATCCAAATTGATCCCCGCTAAGGTCGGAAACGGGTCGCCCAAAAGCCCCAGGTGAACGCCCATCTTGTTAGCCATGCGATGATTAGTCTCAGCTTGAGCTAAAGGTGCTGCGGTGATCAACAAAACTAAAACTACAAATAATCGAATACCTATTTTTTTCATATAAATTCCCCTCTGGGCATAAATTTGTTTATTAATTCTAACGCCTTGAAAGATTAATCTGACATTTAAAAAAGGACAACCCTAAACGTGAAAATGACTTCACTTCCACTTAATGCTGCAACCCATAGAGGCAGGCTGCTTTGGGTTGACAGGCGCTCCAGATAAAATTTGCTGTACCGCCTGGGCGAGATCGCGAACTTTAACTTTCGATTCGTCTTTCCATTGATCGTCGAAGCGTCCTCGGTATCTTAAAACCTGCGCACCTTTATCGGGAGAATATACGTAAAAATCAGGTGTACAGACTGCGCCGTAGGCGCGCGCAACGCTTTGAGTTTCATCCCAAAGATACGGAAACTCATAACCCTGCTCTAAGACTTCTCGTTTCATGGCTTCAAAATCATCTTCTGGATATTCGACCACGTCATTGGAGTTAATTCCGATTAACTTTAAGCCCCGAGGTGCAAACTCTTTGGCTAGGGCGTTGATTCGGCCTCTCACAGCCTGAACATACGGGCAGTGATTGCACATAAAGACAACAACCAAAGATTTTGCATGAGCAAAATCTTTAAGTGAGTAAGTCTTGCCATCGGTCCCAATTAACGAAAAATCGGGAGCCTGAGAACCCAGTTCGCCCGGGGGTGAGTAAGTGAGTGCCACGGCTATTTTTTCGGTGTTTTTGTTGCCGGTGCGCGGCCAGCGCCCGGAAACGCAATTTCTTTTTCTACTTCTTTTCCGTCAAGAACAAGGTCGTCGCGCCTTTGATTCGAATCAGAGCCGACTTTAACCTTCGCACTCTTGCCACCAGACGTATCTTGAAAGTCCGAATCACTCGCGGGAGCTACGCCTCCAAATGAATGCGCGTATTCTTTATTTTGGTCATCTATTAATTTATGAGCGTCTTTGCGGGCTTCATCCGCAGTCATATCCTCTATACTTTGGTTTTTACCTTCTATTGCTTTTGCTTCTTGAGGAGTAATGGTTCGGCCAATGTGTTTTAAAATCGCTGATTCTTCTTGCTTGGCAATTGCCTGGGTCACCTCGCCAGCCGCCGGAGCAATAATCTCCTGTTGGAGTCGCATGACATCTTGCTTGTTCTGGGCTTTGCCCGAACGTATCGCCTGGTAGTACTCATTATATGAGTTTGAGAGCTTGGCCTCGCCTGCCTCTAATTCATCAGCCAAAGAATAAATGGGGTTTAAAAAACCTACCAGTATAAGGATACTAGCGAGAACCAAAGTCCCCACAAATGAACCCCTTGTTTTTTTGATTAAAAAACCTGCTTGTGTCACGGTTGACCCCCCAAATTTACTTAAAACGCCCCAATACCCGATAGTTATTGTCATGAATTTTAACTTAGATTACAATAGAAATGTTAGTGATCCGGGGTTTTTTTCAGGGGTTAAATGTTTAGGGGGAATAATGAAAACTCATAGCCTATTTGCCGTTCTGGCATTTCTTGCTCTGATCCCATCGAGCATCGCTGCTGAGGTGACTATCGCGGTACCATGCGACGCGTCAGGTACTGCCACCGCTGGGTTTTTACGAAAGTGCTCAGAAGTAGTGCCCGACCTACAAAAAGCACTCGATACACGAGTGATGCAGCTCAGCGAAAATTTTCATAAGACGGGTGTGACCGCTAATCCAGCTTTCGGAGCCGACTACAGCGAGATTTTCGGGGCGTCCGGTAATAAGGCCCTCGAAACCGCGAATTCAAATCCCTCGGAGCGAAATTTAGGAAAGCCTGTTTGCTCCGCCTCGGCAAATCCGTTTACCAATAATAAGGCTGAAGTTAAAGACAACATGCTTGGCGAATCTTGCGGCGACCCAACGAGATTAAGCGTCAATGTTCAGTTTCAAATCGGACGAAGAGGGTTTCCAAAACGTCCGTATGTCCAATCCACCTCCACTCAAGTGACTTGGAACATCGATGACAAATATGGAAAACGCGAAGCCGCATATATCCGCGGAATGCTCATCCAAGCCATGAGTTGTTACACCGCACAGGTTAAGAACGAAGTTGAAAGACAAAAAATGTTGAAGGTGACTCCGGGCTGTAGCGCTGTTGCAACAGACATCGCCAATCTGGGTCGTGAATCTCAGGCCACGGCTTTAAATCTTAAAGCTGAATTAGGCGCCGAGAAAAATTATTCTGATATCTGGAATTGTAAAAACACTTGGGACGCAAGTGACAAGAAGGCCGGAATGGATGTCGGCATGGCGAGGCAAAGCGCACAGCATCTGTGCGCATCCAGAGCCGCGCAAGAGACCATGTTTAAGCAGCTCATGGCTTGCGAAGTTTTTAATCGATCCGGAATCGATTTTCGCGCTTTCATGAACGACCAGAGCGCGCTGTTTCGCGAACTCAAAGCGGGTCCCGGAAACAATTGCCGAAACCAATGTTACAATGAATGCAGAAGCTGCTCACCTGGAGCCGGCTGTAATAGCTGTACCACGGCGTGCTCCAATCGCTGTTACGGACAACAAGTAGCTACGTTTTTTACAAACAAGGGAAACAGTCGTTGGCCCAATAGTGGGACATGCCGAAACATTACTCCCTTAAACACAGTCTCAAACGATGATTCTTTTATTAACAAGCTCATGGAGGTTGCTTCCCATGAATAAGTTCACGCGATTGACTATTATGAGTTTTTCGAGTCTTTCACTCAGCTTGCTTGGCGCGGCGCTGGTTTTAACGGGTTGCGGAGGCAGCCCAAGCGGCGGCATTGGACCTGACTTTCTCGCTTCAAATACCCGCTGTCCTAGAACGGGATTTATCAACCTCGATAAGAGCTGCTGTAACGCTGGTGGAACTCAAATTAGTTTTAACGGCATTTGCAGCCCTGCTACCGCAACAACTCCAGCCGTAGCGGGCGCACTCACTGGTGCAGCCACTGCGGGACAGATTGCTTCTAATTCAAATAACGCCGCCAAAAAAATGGAAAGTGGAGCAGGTGCCGCGACTGCGGGCGGACTTCAAGGCGCTGCGACTGCTGTGAATGGTCTTAATACTGTTTCGTCCGACCGAGGCGGAAACACTGCGGATGCAAAAACCGCTCTTGCGACCAATAAAAATAAGGCGAGTAAAACCGCGGGGACGGCTCCTGGCATCGGCTCGGGCGATTCGAACAATGGCGGATTACCCGCTTTTGGAACGGGCGGAACGCTCCCTTACACGGGTGCTGCACAGGCAGCCGCTGCGATGGCTAAAATGAACATGGATTCTGGGGGTGCGGGAGGTTCTGGCAACGTCGGAACCTCAGGCGGCTTTAGAATGCCTTCGTCAGTCGGAGGCGGCGGTGGATTTGACGATACTACGGTTTCAGGCGGTGGTGCCGCAGCTGGATCAAGCGAATTTAACGGGGCCTCGGGCTTAAGTCCCATTGGGTCTTTAGATCCTGAGGATTATTTTACTCGTCTGGATACCTCAGACAGCCTGTTTAAGACCGTCGAACGACGGTACAAGAAAACTACGATGAACTGGGCATTAGTTGGAATCGGAAGACTTCCGGCAAGTGACGCCCCAAAACTCTATATTGAAGGTTTAAAGTAGAGGGGTTACCCTATTAGGGATGCCTCTTTTATCTCGAAACGTACGCTTTGGTCCCCCGCTCAAATTAACGGGCTGGAGAAAAGCCGCGATCGGGACCTGGCATTCGGGAGGCGACCCCTCAGTCTACGGATCGATCGAACTCGATATGTCTCCCATGCTTGCTTACCTTGAAAAACTAAAAACACAGACGGAACTCAGACTCACCCTAACTCACATCGTAGGTAAAGCCGTGGCCGAGACTTTGTCCCGGCATCCGCAAATCAATTCGGTATTGCGTTGGGGGCGTCTTTATCCCAGAAAATCGATCGACGTTCTGTTTCAAGTCGCAAGCGACCATCATGGAAACGATCTGTCGGGAGCGGTGATTCGCGAAGCGGATAAAAAATCCGTAATAGAAATAGCCGATGAGCTTCATACGCGGATAAAGAACATTCGCCATGAGGGCGATCATGATTTTAAGAAAATGAAATCCACAATGCGAATGCTCCCCGGCGTCCTTGCCTATCCGATGATCAAGATCACAGGACTCATTATGTACGGATTTAATCTTTGGTCCCCGATTTTTGGAACTCCGAAAGACCCCTTTGGAAGCGTCATGGTCACGAACATCGGCTCGCTGGGACTCGACTCGGCCTATGTTCCGCTAGTCCCCTATTGCCGCATTCCGCTTTTGGTTGCCATAGGCGCGGTGAACGACAAAGCCGTGGTCAAAGAAGGCAAAGTCGCGGTCGCTCCGGTTTCGAAAATTTCGGTAACGTTTGATCACCGGATTATCGATGGCGTCCACGGTGCGCATATGTCAAAGACTTTCGCGCAGATTTTTAAAAATCCAGAGAAAGAGCTATCTGGGTTGAAATAACACCCTACTGCGAGATGCGTTGGCGAGAATGGTCACGGAGCCACGCGAGCACGTCTGCGGCGCTTCGGTCGGGCGGAAACACGGGATAAAAAATTTTTCTTATACTTACATTTTCGACGTAAAGAACCATACGTCTGATCAGACGCTCACCTTCGAAAATAAAGGTGGGGAGATTTAGGCTGTCTGTCAATTCGTATTTATAATCACTCAGTATTGGAAACGGGAGCCTGTTTCGGAGGGCGAACTCTGTTTGCACGTGGGGAGATTGTATACTCAGTCCGAAAACCTGAATTCCCTGCGCTTTAAATTCTTTGTAATAATCCCGAAATCCGCAAGATTGCGGAGTGCATCCCCTTGCACCAGGGGTAGCGTCCCAAAGCTCTGGATTTGTATTTGGCTCTAGCGGACTTCCAGCTCGGGGATAAATAAATAATACGGAGGGATTTTTAAAAATTTCATGGAGCTCCAATATTCCTGAGGTGGATTCAAGCCGTAGTTCTGGCAGCACTGCACCTGTAAGATGTTTGGCAGCTCCATCGTCCCAGGGTACGGGTAAGTTGGGCGGGAGTATTTCAACGTTTCGCATCGAAGATTTCTATATTTCGCTGGGCTCCTTTTGTCTAGGGTAAAAATAGTCCAAAAATAATTGACATCGCTGAAACACCCAGCTAAACAATCGTCATGCGACACCCGCAACCTATGTACCTTCCCGGCTTTGACGGACTTAAAATAAAATCTTTCGGCGGAAGTCTCTTAAAGGGAAACCCCAGAGACGCGCGCCCTATTTCGACGAAGAGACCAATCCACCTGGTCATGCGATCATCGTTGGCTCGCGGCAGACGGTCGTTCTTGAGCCCAGCAATAGCTCAAAGGATACAGCGCCTAGTCTATCGACTAGCCCGAAACCGAGGGATTACAATTTATCGCTTTGCAAATAGCGGAAACCACCTACATATCATCGCTCGAACGCCGTCTCGCGAGAGCTATAGAGGATACGTGAGAGCCCTGTCTGGAATCATCGCGCGAATCACATTGGGTGTGGAGCGCGGAAAATCAAAAGGTCTGCGCTTTTGGGATGCGCGCCCGTTTACTCGTATCATTGAATGGGGGCGCGAGTACAAAATCGCATCGAAGTATGTTACGCAAAACCTGCTAGAGGCCTTGGGGTTCATTCCTTATCAAGAGAGAAAAGACAGAGGGTCTGGGCGGGAGCCTATACCTAAATGAGATTTCTTAGAAAGATCTTCATGTGCTCGCTATTTTTTCTTCCACAAGCTGAGTCCGATTTAGGCTAAAGGCAGCCGTATAAAAAAATGAGTATTCGCAGAAGTTTTAACAAGCTCTAGCGTCCCCCCATTTTGTTCTGCTATCTCGCGGCCCACGCTCAACCCCACGCCCGTGCTTTGAAGCGGGTCTTTTGTGGTAAAAAGAGGTTCAAATATTTTTTCCTGAAACTCTTTTGGGATTCCTGGTCCGCTATCTAGGATCGAAATTTCAGCCCATTTTTCATTGACCGTGCTTTGAATTTTTACCCATTTTTCCGGTAAATCTGCCACGGCGTCAAAACTGTTATTCACCAGACTGATCACTAGTTCTAAAATCTGAATGGGATCCGATTTCACTTTTAGCTCGCCCTTCGGAGTGGTGCTCTGCAAGGCCACACCATGCTCCTTTGCAAAATCTGAAAAAATAAATGAAACATTTTCAATTATTTCGTTAATCTCGCAATTTAGAGACTCTGTGCCGACCGGGGGGTGAGCTAAGGCTTCAAGCAAGTCAAGTGTCCTCTTTAGCCTGGGCGCGCCGAGCCTTTGCGCCTCTGGCCGCAACCCCGCGCAAACTCGAAAAAAGATCTGACCTAAATTGGCAAGACGTGCCGTATACAACCGTTGCGCGCGTTCATTCATCACGGCTTGCGCGGCGTTTTTACCGTCCGTCATGTCGAGGCCTAAAATAACCGCTTCAGTGTCAAAATTGTATTTTTGCCCGAAAAGGAAAAAATTTCTAACCCCGGCACTAACGGGGCGCTGTACTTCGGCAGTCAAATAGCCGGCTTCTCCTGAAAATAGGTTTTTCGCAAAAGAAACGACGGGAGAGCTCGGGTCGGTAAACCCCACTTCTTTTCCGATAAAGTCATTTTGAGACATTCCAAACAGATTGGCAGAATTTCGATTGACTCCGAGATACCGCAAATCCGATCGAACCCAGGCCAAAGTGCCTGGCATAGCGTCGATCACCGCATTGAGCCGCGCATTTTGCCGGAGTTTAGACCAATATTCCGTGAATTGAAACCGGCCCTCGATAAAAAGATATACCAAAAATCCAAAGAGAAAACCTCCTATTGCAAATCCCCTCATACCGCTGACTAACATAAAATTAATGAGAATCGACGGAAGTAAAACAATTAAAAGCAGTTTTACCAAAAGCGAAAATTTAGGCGCAAAAGTAGAAGCTTCTCCGGCGGCTATCGCACAGGTGACTAAGGTAATGAAAAAAGAGGTCCAACCTAACTCAAACTTGATGACCGAGTAAAAACAAAGACTCCCCCAGAAAATCGCCAAGGAATAAAATCCGACCTGAACGCTAAATTGCTCGATGCGCGAAAGACCTGATTTCGCTCTGACTTTCCAAAGGATCAGTATTTGAAGGAGCGCCGCAACTAAAATATAAATAGAAAAATAAATTGTCGCGGCTTCTGCCCTTCTATAAAAAGTCGTGACTCCGACAATTGCCCCAAAAAGCACTAGGTGGATAGGAATCCTGGCTAATGATCTGCGCCTCATTTCTTTTTCAACTTCAATGAACGCTTTTTTTAAAAATAACGGATCGGGCGTTTCGATGCCTTTTTTATTCGGATTAGACACGCTTAAAAGCCCCCGCCTCGCTAGACGTTTCTCTGAGGCTAGAAGATAAATCAGTCCATGACGTTTCGGTGCATTTTAACAAATTCTTTAAATCTGGTGGCAGCTCGTTTTCGCGTAACTCCAACAAACCGGGATTACTCTCAAGCAGTAAAATCATCTGGTCAGCTAAACTCAGGTAATCCACTTGCTTTTTATCTTCAATGAAATTTTTGCGATCATGGTGCTGTCCCACTAAAAGTACGAGCTCTTCTTGAAATTTCCATTGCTGTAAAAGCTCCGCACCAACGGAGGCATGCGTAAGCCCTAGTTCAACCCTTTCTGCCTCGCAATTAGGAAAAAGCTGGCCCTCACACAAACGCTTATACTGATCGCCAAAATACTGCGCGAGAATCAAGTGTCCAATATGGTGAACCATCGCAGCCAAAACTAAATTTTCTTGGTTTTTTTTAGATTCTTTTTTCGCTATAAATTTGACGAGACCAGCCGTTTCAATTGAACACTGCCATACTTTTTTTAAATAATCCTGATCTGCTTTTTTCATCTTGCTGAATGTCTCAAGCAACACGAGACCAGCGGTTATGTTTTTAATCGTGGGAAAACCCAAGAGTACGATAGCCTGACTCACGACTTTAACTTTTGAACGAAGCGCGAAGTAAGAGGAGTTTACCGTTTTAAGCAATTGAAACGACAAACCCGCATCTTTCAAAACCAGTTTTTCTAATGCCGCGCTAGTCATTGCCTGATTGTCGGTTGCCTCCAAAATTTCTCTAAGCACGATGGGCACAGATGGAATCTGACATGCTTTAAGAAGTTCGCGTGGATTCATAAGACAGGATATTTCAAGATTGCACTTTTCTGGGTTAAAGAGGTGAGTGAATCAAGGGTTCACCACTTTCAGTAATCCTTACAAAAAAATCTACTCTCTCTGCTGTATACGAAACAAAGTTTCCCGCTAACGCTGCGTAACCTCCCGAATCGCTGGAAATCGAGTAGACCGGCCCATCCAAGAGATTGCTCGAATCGAAAGTCGAGTCCCAAGTTCCATCTGGGTTGAGGCGAACCAGGTATTTTGCAGAATGACCATTATAGGAGCTAAACTTTCCGCCGATTAATATTTTTCCCTGCCGATCTATTAAAATCGAAGTAGCTTCGTCGTCTAACCCAGTACCTGTAGCCTTGGCAAAATCTGAATCTAATGATCCATCCGAATTGAGCCGTGCAATAAAACCGGTTACCGCATCGTCAAAATTGGTAAATTTTCCCACCGCAATAATTCGATCATCCTCTTGAACTTTAATAGCGAGAACTGCTGCATTAAATCCGCCCACATTTCTTTTAGCTGAAAACAGAGTGTCAGTAAGCCCATTGACTTCGCGTCGTTCAATTTTATCAGTTGAAAATTTGCCAGCTAAAATCGTTCGTCCGTCAGATTGCATAGCGATCGAAGTAACCAAATCATCTGGCCAATCGGGATTCTGTGTATGACCAAACCGAAGTAGAACGACGACCCCCGCGACTGCTCCAATTCCCAGGGTTAAGAACCATTTTTTTCTAGTGTTCATTCGTCTTCACCTGTTTTTTCTTTTTTACCTTCCGAATTGCCTTTAGAGGTGTGTTTAGTTTCTTTTGGTTTCACTGGTACGGATTCTTTTATCTTAGGCTCCTTCTTTTCAGGTTTTTTCTTCTCTGATTCCTTAGGATTTTTTATATCTTTAGAACCATTTTTTGATTCGTCATCGCTTTCAGATTTTTCCTGTTCTTCAGCGTCTTTCATTTCTTTTACTGTCGGAGCCTCCACTGGAATCTCAGCGGGGGTCACTGAGACTTCTGCGCCGTACTTTTGATCTAAAGTTCCGTCCGGAAAAAGATGCGCGATTCGAATGACCTGGGTTCCGTTAAAATCGGTAAAATCCCCAGCGACTATCGCACTTTGATCACCCAATATTTCAATGGCAGAAACTCTTCCATTAAATCCCCTGCCCGTTGTTTCGGTAAATTTTAAATCTAACGCGCCATTTGAATCGAGTTTAGCGATATGAGCGGCGCTTTGTTTTCCGATAATTGAAAAATCTCCTCCCAACAATAGGCTGCCATCCGAATATTCACCTGCGGCATACACAGGAAAATCAGGGCCATCTCCGAGAGCTTGATCGAAAGTCGAATCCCTAAGCCCTTGTGGTGTCATTCGGATTAAAAACGCCTTTCCGGATGTCCCTCCTGCGATTAAAATACCACCCTTTGCTTGTGAGAACAAGAGATGCGGCGGAGTATCGATGCGCAACAAATCACTTTCAGTTTTAGGCAAAGCGGGAACTGGCACAGCATTTTCTACTGCGACCTGACCGCTCTGATTTGAATTTGCGCTGCTATTGGGAGAACTTGAACCCAGTGTGCTTTGGTTAGTTGTTTTTCTCCCTTGACAGGAAATTAAGATAGAACTGAAAAATAATACCCAGATCAAACCTAGTTTCATCTCAAAGTCCTTTCAACGTACAGCTTTTGAAATTAATAAACTAAAAGTGGAAAATAGAATTCTAACTTTAATTAAATTAGATCGGGAGTTCTAATTTGCACTTTCGACTGCTCAGCCGCACAAGATTCGACGTCCACGTGATTAATAGAAGTGCCTGAAATGCCGCACTGCTAAAAAGCCATTCCACCAAATGTCTCTTTATAATTACCTCTATCTCCTTGCTTTCATTAACTAAAATTTACATTGATACCTGAGTATAATAGTTGTATAATTTTATTAACAGTTTATCGTTTGTCAAGCCTTGGAGTACGTATGTTTTTGGCTACCCGCCAAAGGGCTTTAGCACTTTTAGTGCTCTCATTTTTTCTCTCCTCTCAGATTGGCTTTGCCGCCACTTCTCCGCAGGGCTTTACGTTTCAGGGAAAACTCTACGATGCTTCAGGAACGGCTCCACTAACAGCTATCGTTGATCTGGCTCTTGGAATTTATGACCCTGCTGGGACTTGCCTTCTTTACGAAGAAACTCAAACTGGAATCGACCTCTCACTTACGGGCGGCATTTTTTCAGTCGATGTGGGCTCCGCTCTCGGAGCACCAAAACGTACGGGCGCAGATCCGGCACTGACGTTAGGTCAGATTTTTGCAAACACGGGCGCAGTGGTTCGCGCACCTGCATCGCCTAACTGCGCACCCGGTTACACTCCCGTTGCAGGCGACAATCGCGTACTCAGAGTCACAGTCACTCCACAAGCAGGAGTGCCGATGACTCTGTCGCCTGATCAAGTCATTGATTCAGCGCCCTTTGCTGTTTCGTCTGAAACTTTGCAAGGACTGACTCCTGCTCAGTTCATTCAAGTCCAGGCCAATGTCTCGCAAGCAACGATGAACTCTCTGACAAACTCAAGTGATAGCTCCGCTCTTCACCACCATGATTCAAAATATGTGCAACTCGGAAGTGCGAGTGCACAGTCATTTGGTTCAGGCGGAGTGAGCACGACGGGTTCTGTCGGAATCGGGCTCGCTGCACCCCCCGCTGGAATTAAACTCGAAGTCGATGCGACTGCAGCCAATGCGGTGGGCATTGTAGTTAAAGGTTTTGCAGGACAAACAGCGGATTTACTCGATATTAAAAATAGCGGTGGCGTGACTCTTACTTCGATTGATGCCACAGGGATCATCAGCGCACCTGGCGTGATCACGGGCACTCTCAGAGTCACAGGCGGAGTACCCGGGATTGGCAAAGTTTTAGTGAGCGATGCGACGGGAAATGCGACTTGGCAGGCAGCCTCGGGCGGCACAGTGACGAGCGTCTCGGCCTCAGCACCACTCAGCGTCCTCACTCCCACAACAACACCTGCACTGAGCATCGCGCAAGCGACGTCAGTTGCAAGTGGATATCTTTCAAGCGCGGATTGGATCACGTTTAATAACAAACAATCTTCGACTCTAAATTCAGGACAAATACTAGTAGGCAACGCGGGCAGCGTCGCAACGGGCGTTGCGATGTCAGGCGATGCGACGATTACAAACGCAGGCGTTGTGACCGTAGGCAAGATTCAAAACCGTACCATCGCAGCCACTGCCCCAACTAACGGCCAGGTGCTGACGTGGAACAACGGTGCCACGCAGTGGGAGCCTCAGACCAGTACTCCAAGTCAATGGATTACGACCGGATCGGATATTTATTACAATACGGGTAAAGTCGGAATAGGAACCGCGACCCCAGGCGCAAAACTTGATGTACAGCCTTCTGCTGACGCGATTCAACTGAACGTTCAGGCAAACGCAGGACAGTCCACCAATCCAGTCGTTTCATTCAGCACGAACAATACTGATACTACTAATCTTTCAAACCAGGGCGATGAAAATCTAAGACTCTATAACTCTAGCAATACTACCAACAACTGGAGTTCAATTGCTTTTTACAATAGTCTGCCGAGCACCCCTGCCGGAAATATCGGCTTTCAAGTTACAAATCAGGCTAGTGCGTATGGTGACTTTGCTTTTTTTACTCGTTCAGCGTCAGGATATAGCGACAAGCTTCATATCATGAGCACAGGCAATGTGGGGATTGGGACAGCAGCACCAACTTCAAGACTTCATGTTCCTTGGCTCACCGGTGATACAACATCTACAGCAACCTTTGGTTCAAACAATGCTTCCAACAACCAAAAAGCTATTGTTGCCGAATCAAGAACTAATACAGCCATTCAAGGCAGCTCTAATACCGGATTAGGAGTTATGGCTGAAACCACTTCTGGCCGAGCTTTGGATGCAGTTTCGTACGGATCTGGATTGGGGGCACACATCTCTTCCGTCAGCGGTACCGCATTAATCGCGCGATCGGCGTCTAACATATCAGCTTTGATTCAAAGTGATAATGCCGCCAACACACAACCTACTTTAGTGACTCAAAGAACGGTTTCATCAACCGCTGATTTATTTCAAGCGCAAGATGATGCTGGTGTATCTCTTGTGAAAATCACGGCAACTGGAAGTGTCGGTATTGGGCCTACGCGCCCGGGCGCGCGAATGGAATCGGTGGCCTCAGTAATTGGTTTCCCGGCTACGTCGGGAACTTCTCAACCTTCGGCCGCTGCTAGATTTGGTGGAACTGGTTCGAATGCCACTATCGATCTCGGCGTCAATTCGACGGGCGGAAGTTGGATACAATATACAAATCGAACTGACCTTTCCATTACGGGACCTTTACTCTTAAATCCTAATGGCGGAAACGTAGGTATCGGAACCACCTCCCCGTCCGCAAAACTTGATGTCGCAGGCGACATTAGAGTTGGAAACAGCGCTGCAATTTGTAACGGTACAACCATTGGCAGCCAGCGCTATAATTCCGGTTACAATAAAATGGAATTTTGCGATGGCATTGCGTGGGGCCTCATCGGAGTTTCAAGTGGCGGAACAGTGACCAACGTATCTGGCACAGCGCCCATTGCCGTGATCAATAACACGACAACCCCTGTAGTCAGTATCGCCAAAGCAACAGGGGCTGTAGACGGATATTT
>CAYJBA010000012.1:0-17681 GCA_964367865.1 uncultured Bacteriovoracaceae bacterium
CGGCGACCACCTAGATCTACACTATTTCCCTACACGACGCTCTTCCGATCTCTGGCCAGTAGGATCGTTCTCGTCTTTGTGTACAGTTTTATATAGAAGAAATTGCTCTTTTTTAGGCCCGCCATAGGTTTCTCGCAGCTGCTGCACGTATTGGTCAGTTCCAATAGTTTGGGCAGCTTTATCCATTCCTGCATAATAGGCGGCCATATCCTCAAATGTAGGAACATAAGTCACCTGAGCTTCCTTATTTTTATTTCGATTTGAGGCTGTCCAGGTTGTCTTCTTAAAATTTTGACCTAAGCGAGAAACGGAATCCGAATTGGTCACGATCGAATATTTCATTTGATTAAGGGCGACGTACTGGCTCTGCTTATATCTCAAAAAGCATTTGCCTGACTCTTCGCCTTCCATGCAAAAATTATGAAGCTCCTCTTGAATCACCTGATTTAGATCGTCTGGATTTTTACTGATTGCGTTTTCGATAAGCTCTAATTTGCGAGCACTGTATAATGCCTGGAAACTGATATTTTCGTTTGCTTTGTCATAGAGGCAACCCTGTTCGCAGAGGCGATATTTCGTATCGTCTTTCCAAGGATGGGCTTCGGGATTGCCTGGCGCCGAGTACGAAACGCCCTGTGCGCCACCCGGGGAGTTATCAGTTTGTGCTGCGGGCGTCGTAACGGGAACGTCCGTTTTATTTTGGATAGGATTGCTATGATCACGAATTTGGATTGGATCAGTAGTACCTGAATCTACAGCTAGACCTTCATGCGAAAAAAATGCGAGGCCTAATATCAGTTGCAGCACCGTAGAAAAATTAAATACCGGTTTTTCTATTAAACTCTCCAACAAATGAGCCATTCGTATATTGGAAGCAAGGTTCGCGCCGTGAAGCTCTTTACAAGTACTTGAAATTAAGACCTATTTTACTTGGGTTAGTCTAAAATAGTGACAGCTTTTGACGAAGATTTCGACACTGAACTCAAAATTGTCACTTCGAAATAATAAAGATTCTAAAGTTTAAGCCCCTGTTCCAGCTCAGGAATTGGACTCATTAATCCGAAAAGTTGAGTGTAAAGGAGTCTCCATTTGAGGTGGATTTGCTTGCTACAATTATTGAGCTGGATGTGCCAAGAACCAGCTTTATCCTGGTCAGCCGAACCTGCGCGGGGACAATTGAGCGCGAAAGATTGCCTATTATCCAAATTAGGAATTCGCAAGGACCCCGTTGCAGCAGAAATGAGAAGGGGTTTTACGGACGCCTCGTCTCTATTAGCTCGAAAACTCACCTACTTTCAGCGAAAGGCCCTGAAGACTGCTATTCAATCGGCGTCATTGAAATCCCACGCAGGAACATACACACCCGCGCAGCTCAAGCACGAATCCTCAGATCTGCTCAAAGCAGGCTTTTCAGAGGATGAGATTATAAAGCTGCGAAGAGCCGGCTTTCTGCCTAATCGCAGGTTACCTTTGCTCAAGGAAGCCCTAAATGCAGTTCAGTTAAAAAAACTCGGACTCTCTCCGATCGATCGATCCGCGATAGAAAAGCTTCAGGGCGGAGCAATCTTTCACTATGTAGTCGATGAGCACGATCACACGCATCTTGTGCAGGGGGATCCACACTTTGAAGCAGGCAAGTTGCTACTGATTAAACATAAACTCAAAGGCGCTCAATCCCCGACAACCTTTATTGCAAAAGAAGCCGGGACCCTTCACTTTGAAAAAGAAACTAAAGAGTTTAGATTTAAACTGACCTACTCCATTGAGCCCACAGAAGAGGAGACTGCGACAATGATAGCTGCGGTAAAAGCACAAAATCCAACATTATCCAGTGTGCGAAAGCTACCATCCCAATTCGGGCATGCTCAAGTTCTTACTTGCCTCGATATACTTTCGAATCAAAAAGCGGGCGCTGGATTTATTTTTCAAAATCTACTCGCAGCGAATGTCGTTTTTTTTGGTACCGTAGGAATGTCCGAAATCTTAGGTTCTAATCGCCTCCATACCGATCGAGGCATCCAAGTCTTAGAGGGAGATCTCATCGCTAATAATGTGACGACTGCAATTAACTCTTTGGTTCGAAGGTCCATCACAATGGAAAACCCCAATCTGCTCAAGTCCCTGGGTATGCGTTACTTAAACGCTGGTGCTCAGATCACGGGCGAACGCTTTTTGATCTTTCCTTATATCCTAGATGAAAATGCCGAAGAACGAGCCAACAACATCGCTAAATTTGAGTCGGGGTATTACGCGGTACGTGTACCCATTCAACACATTATGGATAAGTTAATTGTTCATGACCTTCCAAATAGAATTTATGAATCCTGCGCCAAAGGTAATTCACTGAGGGTTTTGGTGAGCCCAACGATGATTCGCATTTATGATAGCGTGGGTTGGTCTCTCATCTATTATCAATTACGAAACAAAACTATCAATGAGTAAAAGCCTGACGCTCAAGCAAATGGTGCTCTTTCTTGCTTAAAAAGAGTACAGAAATCCTACGGCCCCAGTCATTTGAGTCAGCGATTTTGTCCCATCCGCCTTGTCAAACGTCGCACCAGTGGCGCTATCTTGGCGCACTTCGAACCGAGTCTCCAGGCCTTCGCCCAGGTCAACTCCCGCAGTGAGAGTCATCCCCCTGAGCTTTTGGGCGGATCCAAAGCCGGTGGTAGCTCCATCTGGATCGTTGTAAAACTCCAGACGCGGGCTTAAGTAAAACCCTGGCATCACGGTATATTTTGAATAAAAAACCATCCCACTCCATGTCGTTTTCGGCAGTCCTCCGTTTGCTTCGCTGCCAGATGTAAAATCAGCTGTCAAAGCAAGGTTTGGGCTAACCGTGTAAGTCGCGTTAAACTCATGAACAGTTTTTACATCGTCATTATTGTTCGTTTTCTCAGGTCCGGTAAGTAAATTGTAATAAATCACCAATGGGTCGATTGGCGTTAAATTAAATTGAAAACCGAGAGTTTTGCCGATGTTGTTTTCATAAATCGAATTCCATCCATTATAGATGTAAAACGTCGAGTTGACCTTTCCAGCAATCAATGGATACGCCACAGAGATACCGTTATGCCAGTAAGGAATCGAAAGCCCGAAGCTGAAAGAGCGCGAGTAGTTCCAATTGTCTTCAGTCGGAATCACTTCATATCCAATGTGAGTGACCATTTTTCCAGCGGTAATGGTCAGGCCCGGAATTCGAGATGGAGAATACGTAATAAGAGCTTGCCTGATGTTTTTAGTAACAGTATCAAACGCGGTTCCAACAGTGTGGGTATAGTCTGCTGTTTGACCAAAATTTAAATCCAGACGAAACCCAACCTGTGTCCCCGCTTTTTTTACAGTCAGCTCTGCCCGATTTAAACTCAAGCTATTGTGATAAAGATCGAAATTTCGTAAAGCATTTTGTTGCCCGGGCTGAAGCGCGCCGGGTCCAGGAGCTGTAACTGTGACTGGCTTATTTAAATTATACGAAAAGTAAGCGTCAATATGGCCTGAAAAAACAATACTCGGCGCTGCAGGCGCCGGAGCTGCTGCGGCAGGAGCGGGCGCTTCGGGCGCAGAAACCGCTGCAGCGGCCGGGGCGACCTCTACTGGTGCGGGAGCCGCCGCGACTGGCACAGGTTTTGGAGCTTTTACGGGGGCTGATGCTTTTTTCTTTGGCTTTGCTGGAGGGGACGATTTCTTTTCGACCACTTTGGCCAACGCCTTTGGAGCTTTGCCCGACGCCTTTAAACTGGCCACTTGAACATCGCCGTTTAATTTCCAGCTCTTTGATCCACTGGAGTCCTTTTCTACAACAATGAGTGCTTTGTAAGTAGCAGTCTTTGTTTTTAGAGTCGCTTCAGCATTATCCTGAGCATCGCACTTTAGCGTCGCCACTCCCGCCTGTGCTCCAGGTTCGCAGCCGCTAGGGTCAATTGTGATCACAAGATCCCTGCAGGTTTCGCCAAAGGTCGCCTTGACCTTAGCGCAGCCGGCACTCGCTGACGAAACGCTAAACGGAGCGAAAATGACTACACCGGCTACAGCGAAGAACACCTTGAACTTTTGACTCATAGAAATTTTTCCATTTTAAATTTCAACAACGGGTTTATTTTTTCTTATTATTTAGAATTATGCTTCTCAATTGACAAAAACAGAACAAAAATCGGGGGATAAAGTACTTTTTAGAAGAAAATTACTGCCCCGAAGCTCATTTCAAGACGCTCCGATGGGTAAACTGGAAAAGTTTATGGTTTGACCAGGAGCCAGGCGCTCTAAACCAAAACTAATTGTCGGTCCAACTTTAGATCTGTTCCTGAAGATTGATCTCTGGAGAAGTTTGGCTTCTTTTTTCAATACGCAGGATATTTTCACATTTGCCAGTAGCTTCGATGTCTATGTATTCTTCTTCTGCAACCATTACGTAGACCGTCTCTTCTCCGGGCGTCGTAAAGGGCACGTCTTTTCCCCTAGAATACAAAAATGGAAAAGGCTCCTCGCCGCGGTCTTTAAAAATCCGAGTTACAGTTTCAAAATCCGCAAGCCGGTCTCCGTCTTCGTCGTAACTGCGAAAAATCACCGCAAGGTTATCTGTCTTACCTTCTAAATCTGTAAACCATATTGACGCCTTTGAACGAAGCAGCTCTCCGTGAGGCAAAAATGCGTCGCATGCGCGAGAATCTCGCAATTGCGCAGTCATGACGAAAGCCAAGCCTAAAAAGATCATGCAAAATTTCATAGATTGGCAACATACATAAAATAGCTTATCGCGTCAAACCATTTGTTGGTGAATGTAACCTTTCAGAGATCTGTCCGTCACAAGCGGTTCAACCCTTACCTTCAAGCTTTTGAGATAGAGTCGGCGTAGCTTTTCGCACGAGCTTTTTTCCTCCAGTATGAATATCAGTGGCTGTTGGAGAGACACCCTAGTTCGAAAAATAGAATTAAGGGGATCAAATTGTCAAAGAGGGGCGCCCAAACGGGTACGTATCCGCGAGCTTTAAATATTGACACCTCAACTTGTATTCATTAAATCTAGCGAAAATTAAAATTACCTGAAGGAGTGCCTGATGAAAAAGTTCGTAATACTGAAAAAGTTCGTAATACTATTGGTGTCTGTATCCAGTCTATTTCTGGCCGGTGCTGCTTTAGCAACCGAAAGAACGATTGATCGCTTAAACGATGCTATCGCGATCTGTAATCATGAAATATCGGATGCTACTTCAGGAAATTATTCTGAATACCGTAGTGTCACTGTTCGATCCGTTTTGACTGATGTACGGCACCTCATTGTAGAGGCACGAACCACCACCCAGAGCTGCGTGACGGCCGATTTAATCGATTTGAGTCAGAGTCAGATCGTTGATGAAATCAACGATTCTTACCGCTGGGCGAAGTACTCTTTGACCGCAGTGATTCAAGTGATGAAACAAATCAAGAATGGGCTCGAGCTCGCAATCAAATATGACTCTGTAAACACCTGCCAGTAATATTAGTGATCATGATTTCCTGGTAACGTCTACCCAGGGACCTGGATGGCCTTTGGGCTCCTGCCCTCCGGCAGTCCTTCAGTAAGATTGATGACGTCTTCTATTCGTTATAATGATCTAGATGACAATTTTTTTTGATTTACCTGATGTATTCTTGATTTTTCTGATTAAACTGCCTAGTGTTGAAATTGAATGTTTAAGAAATTTCTCTTCATCGGTGCCTCAAGCCTGGTCGCCCTTTCCCTGACGACGAACTGGCGAGCCTTTACAGAGCTGAAAGAAATCAGTGTTATATTGCATCTTGCCGCCTTTAAAGACCATTCGCGCCAAGCCACAGCTGATTCAGATCATGATCATAACGACGACGCAGATCAAGTTCACGAAGCTCTTCATTCCCACAAACATCGTCACGGGCCTAATGAACCAGAGCACGAGCACGCTACGTACGACCCAGGATTTTCCGGTGTTGCAACAGCCCTGAACTTTACCCGAAACAACCCAGTTTTGAAAATACTCGCACCCCAAACCTCGAAGATACGCTTCGCACTCGTCGAGCGGATTCCTAGCAGCCACACGCTCACTTCTCTTTTTCGCCCCCCCATCACCTGATTCACAAAACAGACCCAATCTAGTATTTGACTATATTGATCGGTTTTGAGTACCCCTTAAATGACGAGGATGGAATGCTTAGGACAATGATTCAGCTTTCTTTAAAAATTTTAATTTTTCTTGCAGGAATTTTTGTTTCTGGCTCTTTCTCTACAGCGAGCGATGTCAACTGCGATCAACTTAAGAGCGTGCAAGACGTCGTAAGCTGTGCGCTCAAAGCTCATCCGGATGCAAGACTTGCGCAGGCCTCTTTGGAGCAAGGACAATACCTTGAGGATTCGGCAGGACAAAGACCCAATCCTGAATTGAATTCTCAAGCCGTGTTGGGCAACACAGCGATCGGTGATCGCTTCACTTATCTTGAATTCAATCTAGCGGCGAATTTTGAATTAGGCGGTAAGCGCAGTTCTCGTATCGAAAAAGCGAACGCTGAATTCGACCAAAGACGTGCTGGTGCTGTAGGCGCACGTGAACAAGTTTTTATCAGCACTCTTCTTTCACTTTATCGAACCAGGCAAATTCAATCTGAACTTGAGGTTTTGAAAGGCGCGCTTGAATCCTTCGCCCGGATCCAAAAACAGTATCGAGCGCGACCCAGACTCAATCCTGAACAGACAGCTTCATTACTCATCTTTGAAATAGCAGAAGGCGATTACAAACTACGCTTGGCCCCACTCGAAACCGAATTAGACCGACAGGTACGTGGTTTAGAATTAGCGCTAGGAAAGCCATTTACACCACGTCCCGAGCTTCTGCCTGAACGAAAAAAAACATGGCCTCGGATTTCTGACTCACTACTTTCGGAACCTATCTCGGGCTCTCAAGTTCAAGGAGCCCTCGCTGATCGCAAATTCGCACAGGCACAGCTCGAGCTTGCTCAAAGTGGTTCCTGGCCCGATCTCAAGATTGGCCCAACCTTCGAAAGACAGAATCAGGGCTTTTCGAGCTTCAATGCCGTTGGGCTTAATTTTAGTTTACCTCTGCCACTCTTTCATTTTAATGGAGCCGAGCGCGCCTATGCTCATCTCGGGCTAGGAAAAGCCGAGCTGAGTCTTGAAGCCACGCGAAAAGAAGCCCAAGATCAACGCGAATATTTTTTTAAACGCTATGGGGGTGCCGTGAAAGCCCTTGAAAATTCGATCACTCCTCGCGAACTCGATAAAAAACATCTTGAAGTCGAACTTCTATTTGATCGAGGACTTTTGCCCGGGACTCTCGTGGTTGAAATCCATCGACAAATGGTTGATTTCACAAAGATTCAAAACGAACAAGAACTTGCGGCGATCGAGTCACTTGCTCGATTTAATGCCCTTCGGGGCCGTCTTTTTGAGGAACAGCTATGAAACTTAATTCGAGAGGTCATCAAAAATACACGTTACTTTTATTGGTTCTTTGCGTGGTTTTAGCCTTATTCGCTTTAAAGGATTCATGGCTATTTGCAGAGGAAACCATACCACAGCAAAACAAAGCTGTTTTTGAAACCTCAAAAACTGAAGGATTCAAGTTAACTAAAAAAGCCATTCAAACCATCGGAGTGGCGATAAAACCAATTGTGATTAATAGCGAAATCACTCTTCCCAAGGATGCCCTGGTTCATTCACTGGATCAAATTGCGGTCTATCGCCTGAGGAACAGTTGGTTTAAATTAGTCACAATCGAAGTGATCAGAGAAAGCGGCTCTCAAGTCATTGTTCGCAGCCTTGAACTCAAATCCGGTGATCAAGTGGTCATCCAAGGAGCGGCCCTTCTCAGGGTTTCTGAAATGGATGCATTCGGAGGTGGCGAATGATCAATCGGATCATCCATTATTCCGTTTATCACCGCGGCGTCGTGCTTCTCCTCACCCTCATCATAGCGATTATCGGTTGGATCACGTTTGAGAACTTGCCCATCGACGCTGTTCCTGACGTAACGAACAATCAAGTGCAAATCAACACGGCGGTCGAAGGGTTCTCTACCGAGGAAGTGGAAAGAAATGTCACATTCCCCATCGAAACCGCGATGCGAGGGATTGCCGACGTAACACAAGTCCGTTCGATGACTCGTTTTGATCTCTCCCAAGTCACCGTTATTTTCGAAGACGAAGTAGACATCTATCGCGCAAGGCAACTCGTATCTGAAAGACTTCAGCTCGTGGCACCTAATTTACCTAAAGGAGTTTTACCCAAGCCAGGCCCAGTCAGTTCAGGCCTCGGAGAAATCGTCCACTATTCCATCGAGGCCGAGAAACCTGCCCAGGGAGAGGAGCGCATGCGACAACTCATGGAGCTTCGCACGCTTCAGGAATGGTATGTAAAACCCAGGCTTCAAACGGTTAAGGGCGTAGCCGAAGTCAACACGATCGGAGGTTTTGAAAAGCAATTTCACATTCAGCCCAATTCACGAAAAATGGCGCACTTTGGCCTGCATTTTGGCGACCTTGAAACTGCTCTTGAAATGAGCAATAAAAATGTTGGGGGCGGTTATGTGCAGCAAACGGGAGAGCAATTTCTTGTTCAGGGAGTGGGACTCCTTAAGAGCATATCGGATATCAAAGCAGTTCCGATAAAAACACTTGAGACTTTCAAAACAGTCACTATCGGCGACGTGGCAGACGTAGCACTTGCCACCGAACTTCGCTCGGGTGCGGCTCTTGTGCGTGGTAAAGAAGCAGTGATTGGCACAACAATGATGCTCTTGGGCGAAAACAGCCGAACGGTCGCGCTTCGAGTGGCCGAAAGACTCAAGGAGATTAAAGAGGGGTTACCTCCCGGATACAGATTAGAAGCCCTCTACAATCGATCAGACCTCGTAAACTACACCTTGGGTACGGTCGAACACAATTTACTCACCGGGGCTTTTCTAGTCACCTTGGTTCTGTTTTTTTTGATCGGCAATCTCAGGGCTGCTCTGATTACCGCAGTAACTATTCCACTTTCGCTCCTATTTTCATTTATTTTAATGAAGCGATTGAACATCTCAGGAAATCTCATGAGCTTAGGCGCTTTGGATTTTGGAATCATCGTCGATGGTGCGGTGATTCTCTTAGATCACTGCGTCCGCCTGATCCATGACCGATCAGCGGAGTTAAAGCGCTCGCTCACTAAAGACGAGCTCAGAAAAACTGTTTACGAAGCTTCGGTTCAAATCCGGACGGCTGCGGGATTCGGTCAACTGATTATCATCGTAGTTTTTATTCCTGTTTTCTCACTCGTCGCAGTCGAAGGCAAAATGTTCAAACCCATGGCAGCGACTTTTATCATTGCGGTCCTGGGTGCTCTCATCCTTTCTTTTACAATGGTTCCTGCTCTAACGGGCATGCTCCTCACTGGTCACGTCAAAGATCAAGAGCCTTGGATCATGCGAAAGATTGAGCAAACTTATCGCCCCTATCTGGATCAAGTTCTCAAACATCGCCGTGCTACCCTAGCCATCGGCCTTGCATTCACTTTGCTTGGGGCATTTCTTTTCACAAGGCTTGGCGGCGAATTCTTGCCACAACTGGACGAGGGAACCCTCCTCATCCAATGCACAAGACCCGTCAATATCAGCATCGACCAATCCGTGGTGCTACAGGCAAAGACAGAGGAACTTGTTTCTCAGTTTCCCGAAGTTTCTTATACGTTTTCTAAAATCGGAACCTCAGAAATCGCAAATGATCCAATGGGCGTAAATCAAGCCGACACCTATGTTGTTTTTAAGAGTGAGAAGGACTTTCCCAAAGTGGATGGAAGAAGAAGAACGCGAGCTGAGATCGCCCAGGCGATGATTGCAAAACTGGATGCGGAACTACCAGGTCAATCCGTGCTCTTAAGCCAGCCCATTCAGATGCGCTTTAACGACCTACTTGAAGGATCAAAGTCTGACGTGTCTGTAAAGGTCTTCGGCGACGATATGGAGCAGCTCGCAATTCTGACTCGAAAAATAGCTGATGTCATAGGCAAGATTCCTGGAGCGTCTGAACTTGAAACTGAGCTTCGTGGCACATCTCCTATTTTACGTATAACGCCAAATATAGATATTCTGCACAAACTAGGTGTTTCAACTCAAGAGGTGCTTGAAACAGTGGGCGTGGCCTTGGGGGGAAGGGAGGTAGGTTTTCTCTATGAAGGCGTCAGGCGTTTTCCGATTATTATCCGCTTAAGTGAAAATGATCGTTCTGATCTCAATGCAATTCAAAACCTCCCTGTCGGAATTTCAACCAATGCGACAATTCCTTTAAAAGATGCCGCGACCATCAAATTTGAAGAAGCCTTTGGGGCGATCACGAGGGAACAAGGAAAGCGCCGTGCGGCAGTCATGATCAACCCAAGAGGCCGCGATACTGAGAGTTTTGTTCTAGAAGCACAGAAAGCCGTAGCTGAGCAGGTAAAACTTCCAGCAGGCTATTACACGGAGTGGGGTGGCACGTTCAAGAATCTCCAGACCGCGCGCTCAAGACTACTTATTCTTGCGCCACTTGCCCTACTTTTAGTGCTCATGATGATCTACGCCGCATTTAAGAGTGTCTATCAAACAGCACTGATCTTTGTCTGTGCGCCCTTGGCACTCGTGGGTGGAGTGCTTGGCCTTATTTTGAACGGCTTGCCCTTTAGCATCACTGCTGGGGTTGGTTTCATTGCGCTTTCCGGTATAGCAGTTCTAAACGGTGTGGTGCTTGTCAATTACTTCAATGACCTCCGCACTCAGGGGCTATCGGGCGAGGCGTTAATTCGCAAGGGAACACTCTTACGTCTGAGGCCAGTTCTTATGACTGCATTGGTTGATATCTTTGGATTTTTACCCATGATGCTTTCTCACGGCGTAGGCTCTGAAGTGCAACGTCCGCTAGCATCTGTCGTGATCGGCGGGATCGTCTCATCCACGTTACTGACACTTTTTGTCCTTCCGTCGCTTTACGGGATTTTTGAAAAATATATGGCGCCAAATACAACGGCCCGCAGAGAAAATTCAGATCATGCTTAATCCGTACGATTCGGCAGTAGGATTGACCGAACCCATTGAATGCGATAATGGACAGTCACGGCTTTTTTACACAAAAAGGAGATATTCGTTTATGCGTAAAACACTATTATCCATCGCTTTACTTATTATGGTTGGATGCGGTGACGGCCAAGAGCGCTTAAAGGAAAAAGCTGGAATCGAGGGGAGAGCAAATTCAGAAGCCGGAATTGCTGCCGAAGAAGAACATCTCGCACGAAAAGCAATGGAAATGGAAGCTGATCTCGCTATTCGCCAGCGCTTTTACCAAGGAGTCAAGGGCTCTTACGAGGGAACGCTTGAGACCGAAGACGGCCCATTTTATATCCGATTAAATCTAGTCCCTAGCCTACCGCCTTACTCGACCCCCAGGGTCCGTGTTCTGGACGAAATTACCGCTGATTTGAACAATCTTTATTTCAATATACAAGTCGTGCAGTGGAACCCGAACAATACCCTGAGTGCGGTTGGGTGTCGAGTCGAGCATGTCAGACCAGATATCTTATCTGGTGAAATAACCATTGCTTCCCAAAATTGTGCTAATTTTTATGCTCTTCGCATCTCAGATCCAGACCCTACTCATTCGTCGATTAAGAGTTCTGAACTTGCAAGCGGGCTTAGGAATGGGACTTTAGACGCGATTTCATCAATTGACGGAATGATTCAGCCGAGCACTAATGCCAAGACCTATCGCTTTCGAGCCAAAAAGGTATCGCGATGAAACATTTACTCAGATTTTATTCCACGGCAATAATTATGGGCTTTGCTTTGGCTTATCCGATGGCCCATGCGAGCCAGTCCATTACGGAAAACAAAACAGAGATTGTTACTCTTCAAGATGTTGTAAAAAAAATAGGCTCGGACAATTATCTAGTCCTTGAAAATGCGCTCCGAGTTTATCAAGCCAAGGAGGCCATCGCGGTAGCCAGGGGAAATCTACTTCCCAAACTCAATCTTTGGAGACTTTTGACTATTCCTTTTGACCCGTCTTCAGTCCTGGGTTTGGTCGAAGATATCGCGCCTTTTCTAGTTCCTGCGAATTGGTTTCGTTTAGAGGAGGCAAAGATCCTGTTTCTTGCACAAAAAGAAGGGTACCGGGCCCTTTGGTCTAACGAACTTTTAACGGCTAAATCACTCTACGTCCACGCCTTGATGGATCAAATCATTCTCAACCAGATTCAAGAGGATCAGAATCAGTTAACAAATATTTTAATCATCGTAAAAAGTCGCGAAACTTTTGGAGGAATGCCGCAAGGAACCTCTCGCGATATTGAGGTGAGGCTCCTTGCCCTCAAGGAGGATCAACGCTCCATGGAAGTGTTGCTGGGAGAAGAAACAAATCTCTTGTCCTATATGATGGGCCTTCCGGCGACGACTGACTTGATCATCACTCCAGTAGAACTACCCGATTACAGCTCATTAGACCCTTTAAACTATGCCGACTTCGAATTCAGGGCGATCGATTCATCTCCTGAAATTCGACAGTTTGAGCATTTGATCGCCGCATCGGATTACGTCACTAAAGAAGTGACTTATGCATTTCTCGGAGCATCTAGCATGAGTAGAGGCGTAGCCGGAGGCATCTTTGATTCTCTCCCTTCTCAGCAAGGATTAGGATTCGGAACGGGAGCATCTATTCGAATCAGCCAAGGCCAGAAAGAAATCTTGAAAATCCAAAAAAAGGGCGTCGAAGAAACCGTTAAGCGAAGTCTTAAGCTCTTAGTAAATAACTACAACCTCGATCTCGAAAGTTATAGGAACCTGGGCCGTCGGGCCAAACTGACTAACGCAGCCATGCTTCAACTCTATGAAAGGTTAAAATTGGGAGAAAATATTGAACCGTTGAGTCTGATAGAGGCGTCTCGAAACCAGATCCAAGGTAAAGCGGCATTTCTTGCCGTTCAAATCCGATTCTTAATGAGTGAGGATAAATTGGCGCGGCTCATTTTCTACGGTGATTATAATCTACCGCCAGCAACAATCGAATCGCTGGAGGAAAAGAAACCATGACCCTATTAAAAACAATCGGACTTGCCCTCTTATTTTCAACTTTCTTTGGATGTAACGGCGATAAGGAGCTTTCGAATTGGGTCGATGCAACCACACTTAAACGTGATACTGCCCGAATCGTTTCTAACCAAACGCCTTACCGTGAAGAACAGTATATTGGACTCCAAAACTATTTTGCGGAACTGGCTAAAATGGCCGCTAATCTCGAAAGTAATGCTGATTTGACGGAAGGCCTAAATACTGAAATCGCCAAAGTCAATCTGGCTGAAGTCTGTGGAAAAATCCTGATAACGAAAAATGAATCACAAACGATCATCCACCATTGTACACGTAACCGTTTTTTTCTATGCTCAGAGGAGGTCCGGGCATACGCGACAATCATTCAGGCCTTTCGGAGTAGACTCAACACAGAACAACAAAAACGTTTTGATGAAACTTCTGATTGTCGGGCGGCTTTAGATTGAGTTCATACGATTCTAAATTTGCTCTTGCGTAATCGCTTTTTGACTTCTGGACCCCTATTCGCGCTATTATCGGCAGCGCTTTTTAGAATCGGCTTGCTAACCATGCGAGGATTCTATGGAGTCCGAAAAAGGAGATAAACTTGGGTCAACCCTTTTTGTTCCGTGCCCTCGCTATCGCAATCAGCCACGCAGAATACCCTTCAACTGCTCTTTGAACACTCGAAGAATTGCAGATTTCGGTTCATGCAAAAGATCGGTGAGTTTTCCCTTCTCCTCGACCCGGCCTTGGTTGAGTACGACTACCGAGTGACAGAGACTGGTTGCTTCCATCGGATCGTGGCTTACCAGAACAAGCGCGATTTCTTCTCGTTCCGCTAGCGTGGGGCAACTACACATCACTATTGTGGCAACGGAACATTGGAACGAAGCTGATCGCAAGATCAAGTGCTAAGCGTCAAAGCCTAATAATTAAAGGAGAACATTTCTAACGGCTGGGGGACCTGGATGGTCCCCGGGCTTCCGCCCTCCGGCATTCGTAAGGATGTCGCGCCTCGTGCGCTCCGCCCCTTTTTCTTTTCGCCTTCGGCGAATTTTCCTCGAACCAACCTCGCTCTGCTCGGCGTTGCTTCTAATCCATGACCCCCCATTGTCCCCCACTTTTCAGTGACGGGATTTGGGCACGACAGTCACATCGTCCGTACCGATTTTTCAGGAACGTTAACCAAATCAGCGCCAGAAAGCGCTAATTAATAATTCAAACAATTTACAGCTTTACTCGCGATTCGGTCCTTATGTGATTTTCACATTGACATAAAATCAGATTGACAGTATTTATACTATCAGATGCTGTTGATTCAGCTTGAGTCTTTCAAAAAAGAAATTGAGGAATTCCCTCTTGAAACCAAGGAAGACATGCTTTCCTTGGATGGTCGGTTTTTGAACGGCGAGCAATTAAACCGTAAGGATTTCAAAACCTTCAAAATTGATAAGAACAATAGGATCCAGGAGTTCAGAACCAAGGATCATAGAGGAAATTGGAGGGCGATCTCAACCCTATTGAAAGGTCAATACCTGGTGCTGGTCTATGCTTTCCATAAGAAGTCCCAGGAGCTGCAGGAAAAGGATAAGGACGTCATAAGATCCCGAATACGGAGGATTGATTTATGAAAACAGAAAACCTAAAGCCCCAAACACTGAAAGAGGTCGCCAAGGACTGGGGTATTGATTACCAGGTCTTTAAAATCAAAAACGAGCTGATCACCACACTGAGGCAGTACTGTCATGAACATGGAGTGAGTCAAAGAAAATTGGCCGCGATGGTTCCAGGTCTTAGCCAAGATAGAGTTTCAAAAATTTTTTCTGGTCAGGTCGGTCACATGACCATTGATAAGCTTGTTGAGATCCTGTCGGCCTTAAAATTCAAAGTCGCTTTCAAAGCAAAAGCCGCGTGAGCGAGGACAGCGACCTATGCCACCTCGCAAAGCTGACAGAAAATTTGCTGGTTATGTTTGATTCTCAGTTTAATCGCATCTTCGTGTCTCACTAGGATGCTGTGTGTAGGGGTGACGACTTCGTCTGACACTCGGCTTCTATCACATTTTTAATTTTTCATTTAGAACTTCGAAAGGTGTTTTTCCAGCATGGGCGCCATGGGGGCGTTCGTAATTGTAGAAGTCTTGCCATGTTTGAAGTTTCGCTCGCAGGTCCTGGTCGCCTTTGTAATCGATTGCCTGATAAAACTCTGCCTTATCAATCCGGTGTGATCGCTCGACCTTGCCATTGAGCCTAGGAGTCCCTTTGCGAATGTATGCGTGTTGAATTCCCTCATCCATCAGATACCAGTGAAACTGGGATTGAAATTCATGCCCGTTGTCAGTACGGATCATCTTAATTCTAAATGGAAGGTCCTTCTGAATCTCTTTGGCAAAAGAGATGGAACTTGCCTGGGTCTGCTTCTCGTAAACCCGAAGGATGCGAATGCGCGTTGCATCGTCGATAGCCGTGTATTGATACCGTTTAGTCTTTTGACCGTTTTCGTTAA
The DNA here is from genome assembly GCA_964367865.1 of uncultured Bacteriovoracaceae bacterium. Classification (GTDB taxonomy): domain Bacteria; phylum Bdellovibrionota; class UBA1018; order UBA1018; family UBA1018; genus CAYJBA01. The sequence goes on from CAYJBA010000012.1 coordinate 15,558, forward strand.
AAATTAGCACTTTTACGTCCATTTGGATGTGATGACCTGGCACCTTCTTTTCGTAGAGAGTGAAGTGCGGTCCTGGTGAATTTTGTTTCATAGTCGGGAGCCGTTGCAGGCCGTGCCGCTTTAGAACTCCTTGGACCCCATGGGAAGAGATCTTAATATCGAAGTAGCGCTTCATGTACCAACTGATGCGAAGAGCCCCTAAGTGGTAACGTTTGCGAACATGAACGACCTTTTCTTCGGTACTCTGAGGAGTGCGAATCTTCGTGTTCCTAGGGCAGGGCTTTGAACTCACTAGCCCTTCGTCACCCAGTCTTTCGAAATCTTTCTTCCACCGATAAAAGGTGTCCCGACTTACTCCATAATGCCGGCACTTCTTGCTGACATTCGTTCCGAACTTGTCGCACTGAATAATCCTGAGTTTACGTCGGATTTGCCCCTGGCGCTCTGCATACTTCATTATCGTCTCCGTTTCTGACATCTCTATAGCTCAAAACTGTCAGACGAAGTCGGGTTATCTACACCTCTCATCTGACGAATTTTCGACATGCCTCCGGCCTCAGCCTGAAAAGCGTGACGCAGGGGGATCTGTCCCCCTATGTCCCCCACTCGTCCCACAGAGAAAATTATTTTTAATCAGATCCACTGGTTAGAAAGAAAATGGCTGGGGGACCTGGATTCGAACCAAGATAAGCAGAGTCAGAGTCTGCTGTCCTACCATTAGACGATCCCCCAACGGCAGAATGGATTTTTTTCTAAGAATTGCCGGTATTAACCCACGCAACGAGTGAGTGTCTAGAATAAAACCTAAATTGAACTTTGAATGCTGCGGTGCACGCTCTATCCCCGATCTAAAGCTCCTGCACCTTTTTAAGTCTCGGAGAAACAACGTCCCAAGGCAAAAGCGCGATCAGTTCAAACAATCCCGCACTGATGAACCTCCCCGTAACCGCAAGGCGCATGGGCTGCGCCAGATCTCCTAATTTTACTCCGTTCTGATCGCAAACTTGCCTGAGCATCGCCTCGACTTCAGTATGCCCGACTCCGGCATCGGCAAGGGACGGAGATGTTCCCCAAGCCTGCTCCATACCAGTTCGCTCCGGCGCCGAAGCTCCTTTCATCTTTTCTTCAAAAAGATGCAGGGCGCTCTGAACTGCCGCCTTAAGCACGGTTTTTAGCGATCCGTCTTTGCCCCATTTAAGCCCGGTTGAATCGACTTCGACCGTGCCCGGCGTACAAAGTGGCACGAGCTGCTCAGCGATCTCTTTGAGCAGCTTCACTTTGGGCTGAATCAGCGCGACTAACTGCGACCCTAACTGAGTCTTCGCGCGAGCAAGTGAGTTTTCTACAAAGTGAGTCGAATAATCATCCGCCACAATAGCAAGAATGCGATCTGACTTTACCGATCGAATATGCGTTCCGTTCAACCACAGAAGTTTTTCCGTATTAAAAACAGCTGAACTCTTTTGTGCGTGATCAAACGAAAAATATTTAATCATCTCCTCAATCGTAAAAACTTCTTGATCGCCGTGGCTCCAACCCAAGCGCGCCAAAAAATTTAAAAGCGCCTCTGGCAGGTACCCATCCGCTCGATATGCATTAGCCGAAACCGCGCCATGACGTTTGGAGAGTTTCTTTTTATCCGCACCCAATATCATCGGAAGATGCGCAAAATCCGGTAGTGGATATTTGAGATAACGATAAAGATGAAGTTGCTTGGGCGTATTATTAATATGATCATCGCCCCTTACAATATGAGTCATCTGAGAATGTACATCATCAACGACTACCGAAAGATTATAGGTCGGCGCCCCGTTGGAGCGGATTAAAACAAAATCATCGATATCGACGTTCTCAAACCGAATCACGCCACGGATGAGATCATTAAACTCAATATGGCCTTCGAGCGGGATCTTAAGCCGGATGACATGTGGTGTTTCGCGACTGACGTCTTTTCGATCACGGCAGTGGCGATTGTACTGAGGCTTTTTACCCTCTTTCATGGCCACTTCGCGCATTTTCTCGACGTCAGCTTCTGTGCAAGTACAACGATAAGCGTGGCCATGGGCAACAAGCTCTTCTGCTTTTTCACGATAAATTTCTAGACGTTTGCTCTGGTATAGAGGC
>CAYJBA010000013.1:0-17224 GCA_964367865.1 uncultured Bacteriovoracaceae bacterium
ATCCTCCATTGGATCAACCTCTACGCTTGTCGATCTCGGCGCTGAGGCGAAAGTTGCCGAACTCATTCAAGCGTACCGAAATTTAGGAAAACTCATAGCCAATATCGATCCGCTCGGCGCGCAACCCTCATCTCACCCGCTCCTAGAGCTGGGTCGCTTTCAACTCACTCCTCAAGATTTAAATCGCAACTTTCACGCGGGAAAACTCGTCGGCCTCGGACCTGCAAAGCTCAGCGACATTATCGCGCGACTTCTAGAGACCTATTGTGGAAATATCGGCGTCGAGATTGACCACATTCAGGAATTAGGCGAACGCGATTGGCTTCAAAAGCGCATCGAATCCACGCGTAACCGCGAAGAGCTGGATGTGGATACCAAGAAAATGATTTTAAAGCGCCTGACTCAAGCCGAAAGTCTCGAGCGCTTTTTACATACGCGGTATGTCGCCCAAAAACGATTTTCTGTTGAGGGCGGCGAGGGAATCATTCCCACATTGGATTGCATGATTGAAACCGGAGCGCAGTTAGCCGCCGAAGAATTTATTATTGGAATGTCAAACCGAGGACGACTCAATGTTCTGACTAATATCTTTGGCAAAAAACCTGAGTACATCATGACCGAATTCGAAGGCGCCTATAAACCGGACACCTCTCTGGGCGAAGGCGACGTTAAATACCATATGGGGTATTCGACGGACGTGTCGATTCGTCAGGGTAAAAAAGTTCATCTCTCTTTGGGATACAACCCCAGCCATCTTGAATTTATCAACCCAGTCGTCGAAGGGATGGCTCGCGCCAAGCAAACCTATTTAGGAGATTCTGAACGAACTCGCGTGATCCCGATTTTGATTCATGGAGACGCGGCATTTGCGGGACAAGGAGTTTGTTACGAAACCCTGAACATGGCGCTGCTCAAGGGATATAGTACAGGCGGAACTCTCCATATTGTCATCAATAATCAGGTTGGATTTACCACGAGTCCCATTGACTCTCGTTCGACTCGCTACTGTACAGATCTGGCTAAGATGCAGGATGCTCCGATTTTTCATGTCAATGGAGATGACCCTGAGGCGCTTTGGCATATTTCAAAGCTCTGTATGGAATATCGCCAGCGCTTTAAAAAAGACGCTTTTATCGATATTGTTTGTTACCGAAAACACGGACATAACGAAGGCGATGAGCCCTCTTTTACGCAGCCCTTGCTTTATAAGAAAATAAAATCGCATGCTTCGCCCCGCGAAGTATACGCACAGAAACTCGCGACTAGCGGTATTGTCCCGGAATCTGAATCTCAGAGGTGGGTCGACGACGAAATGAACCGACTCACCGAAGTGCAAACTCGAACGCGAGCTGAGACCCCGAGACCCCACGTCTCGGCTTTCGAAGCTAGGTGGAAAGGATTGCGCCGTCCGACGGATGAGGATATTTTTAAACCCGTAAATACGCAAATTTCTGAAAAGGTAGTTCGAGACTTAGCCGAAAAGCTCAACCAAATTCCAAAGAGTTTTCATATTCATCCCAAATTATTACGTTTTTTCGAGGCCAGGCAAAAAGCGGTTACGGACGGAAAGGGCCTTGATTGGGGCAATGGCGAAACTCTTGCTTTCGCTAGCGTACTGATCGAGGGTCATCCCGTTAGATTATCCGGTCAAGATACAGAGCGGGGAACTTTTACGCACCGGCATTCTGTTTTAAACGATTTCGAGACTGGAGAAACCTACACTCCGCTCAATCAGATAAAACCCGGGCAGGCTGTTTATCATGTTCACAATTCGCACCTCTCTGAAACGGGTGTAATGGGTTTTGAGTACGGCTATTCGATCGCAGATCCGCAGGCTCTCGTCATTTGGGAGGCTCAGTTCGGTGATTTCGCCAACAGCGCGCAAGTCATTATAGATCAGTTTATTGCTTCCTCTGAAAGTAAGTGGCAGCGCGCCTCGGGACTAGTTTTGCTTCTTCCTCATGGATTTGAGGGACAGGGACCTGAGCACTCGAGTGCAAGGTTGGAGCGATTTTTACAGCTCTGCGGCCGAAACAATCTCCAGATTTGCAACCTCACCACGCCTGCGCAAATTTTTCACGCCTTAAGAAGACAAGTTAAGCGCGACTTTAGAAAGCCGCTCGTGATCGCCACGCCCAAGAGTTTGCTCAGACATCCCTTGGCAGTATCGAGCGTAGATGATTTTACCAAGGCTGGCTTTCAAGAAGTGATTGACGATTTGTGGATGGATCCTAAAAAGCGAAGCGGTGTTAAATCCGTGTTACTTTGCTCTGGAAAAATTTATTATGACTTGGTTGCAGAGAGAGAAATCCAGAAACGTGCAGATACCGCAATCGTTCGTGTCGAGCAGCTTTATCCATTTCCTGGCGCGCCACTCGCACGGATTCTAAGCCTTTATCCCAATGCAAATTTGACCTGGGTTCAAGAGGAACCGCGAAATATGGGTGCGTGGAGTTATATCTTTAACGTCTGGAGCGGCGGACTCGACGAGTTTGGGAAAAAAGTGGCCGAAAGGCCTATTCGATATGTTGGGCGCGGAGTTGGAGCGGCGCCAGCTGTAGGTTCGATTAAAATTCACGAAGTAGAGCAGAAAACTCTGGTGCAACAGGCCTTTCAGACCTGAGAATCAGAATAGGGATCAAAATTTAAGGAGCGCTCATGAAACATAATGTGAAAGCCCCCAGTGTTGGAGAATCCATTACCGAAGTCAGCATTTTAAAATGGGCTAAACAATCCGGTCAGCTCGTAAAAAACGGGGAGCTTTTACTGGAGATCGAATCCGATAAAGCCACTGTCGAAGTCGTTGCTGAAACAACGGGTGTTCTAATGATTCAAAAACAGGCGGGCGAGCGCGTAAAAGTCGGAGATATCGTCGCGCAGATCGATGATGCCGCTAAGCCCACCATTGGGACAAGTGCTCCGACATCTGCTCTCACTCGCTCAACCTCTGCGCCTGCACCCTCTTTAAGCATGGGAGCCGGCGGTGGAACGAGTGCAATGGTCGCAAGCCCAGCGCTGAGTCCTTCGGTAAGAAAAGCCGTCATAGAGCAAGGTTTAGATATCAATCAATATTCGGGATCAGGTTTAGGAGGGCGCATCACTAAAGGCGACTTACTCAGCCCAGCAACGGGCCGGGCCCCAGCTCCGCAGACTCCTCAGTTGACCCTTAAGCCAGGCGATCGAAGAGTTCCCATGTCCGCACTTCGTGCAAAAATTGCAGAACGACTCGTTTATGCGCAACATACAGCAGCAATTTTAACTACGTTTAATGAAGTCGACATGAGCGCCGTTATGGCACTCCGAAATAAAAATAAAGACGTATTTAAAACGAAGCACGGAGTTGCGCTAAGCTTCATGTCGTTTTTTACTCGCGCATCGGTTGAGGCGTTAAAGCAGATTCCAGAAGTCAATGCTTCGATCGAAGGCCGCGACGTAATTTATCACGATTATTGTGATGTCGGTATAGCCGTAGGAACCGATCGGGGGCTTGTAGTGCCGGTCATACGCGAAGCCCAAAAGATGGGTTTTGTCGATATTGAAAAGAAAATCGCCGAACTTGCTGTTAAGGCTCGCGACGCAAAACTATCAATTGCAGATATGACCGGAGGAACCTTTACCATTTCGAACGGTGGAGTTTACGGATCTCTCCTTTCAACCCCTATTTTAAACCCCCCACAAAGCGCGATTTTAGGAATGCACAAAATTATGGATCGCCCCATCGTGGTCAATGGAAAAATCGAAGCGCGGCCCATGATGTATCTTGCCTTGTCTTACGACCACCGACTGATTGACGGAAAGGGTGCTGTCACATTTTTAGTTACGTTAAAGGATCTTTTAGAAAACCCAGAAAAGCTAAAGCCGGAGTTTTAAATGAGCGGTGAAAATTTTGATGTTGTTATCATTGGTGCGGGACCCGGCGGTTATGTGGCTGCGATCCGAGCTGCACAGCTAGGGTTTAAAACCGCGTGCGTGGAGATGCGCAAGGCGTTGGGTGGAACCTGCCTCAACGTGGGCTGCATTCCCTCAAAAGCAATGCTCGAATCCAGTGAGCATTTTTATCAAACTAAAACTAAACTGCAAAAGCATGGAGTAATCGTAAAGGATATCACGCTTGATTTGCCGACCATGTTAAAGCGTAAAGAAGCGGTAGTCCGGCAACTCACGAATGGGATCGCGGGCCTTTTTAAAAAAAATAAAATTGAGCACATAATTGGAAAAGGCAAACTTTTATCTGGCCCGGGCCCAGAGCGCAAAATTGAAGTTACGGACGATTTAGGAGCAACGCGAACTATTTCGTCCTCGCGTGTGATTTTAGCGACTGGGAGCGAAGCGTCCGCACTGCCTTTTCTTCCATTTGATGGAAAACAAGTCATTAGCTCGACTGAGGCGCTCGACCTTCAGGAAGTCCCGAAGCATTTGATCGTCATTGGTGGCGGCGTAATCGGTTTGGAGCTGGGTTCGGTTTGGTTGAGACTAGGTGCTAAAGTCACGGTCGTTGAGTTTCAAGATCGAATCTTACCGCCCGTTGATACTCAGGCCGGCAAAGAACTCTTTCGTGCACTAACCAAGCAAGGCATGGAATTTAAACTTGCCCACAAATGTTTAGGCGCGAAAAAAGACAAAAAAGGTGTCACCGTTGAGGTCGAGGAGATTGCGACCGGAACAAAATCGCAACTCGAGAGCGATGTCGTTTTAGTTGCCACGGGCCGCAGACCCTACAGTGCGGGACTTGGCTTAGAAGCCGTAGGTCTCGCTACCGACAAAGCGGGGCGAGTCGAAGTCGATGCCCATTATCAAACTGCTGTGCCGGGTATTTTTGCCATTGGCGATTTAATCGCGGGCCCCATGCTCGCACACAAAGCCGAAGACGAGGGGGTTGCTATTGCCGAGCTATTGGCGGGCCAGGCGGGCCACGTTAATTACGAGGCTATTCCAAACGTCGTTTATACCTGGCCCGAGCTAGCTAGCGTCGGTGCAACTGAAGAAGAGCTTAAAGCAAAAAATATGCTGTATAAGGTGGGGACGTTTCCGTTCATGGCAAACGGGCGTGCTAAAACAATGGAAGAAACCGAAGGCCTTGTAAAAATTTTAGCTGACGCGACAACTGATCGCGTACTTGGAGTTCATATTGTTGGCCCGCGCGCGAGTGATATGATTCCAGAGGCGGTGGCGGTCATGGAGTTTGGCGGTAGTTCAGAAGACATTGCACGCACTTGTCACGCGCATCCTACGCTTTCAGAATCAATGAAAGAAGCCGCAATGGCTGTTGAAAAAAGAGCGATTCATTTTTAGTTGATACCCTATGGAAGAACTTATCGTAAAAAATCCGTACTCGGGGGATGTAGTTGGAAAAGTGCCCTATGCGACCCCTTCTGATATTCGGGACACTTTGGGACGTGCCACTCGCGCATTTCAAAGCTGGAGGCACTCGCGCGCATCCGACCGAGCCGAACTTCTCGACCACGCAGCACAAATTTTGGAAAGTCAGCGAGAGGAGTTTGTCGATTTGATCCAGCGCGAGGCTGGAAAACCCGTCAGTTATGCTCGAGTGGAATTTGATCGCGCGCTAGCGGTATTGAGATGGGCCTCGGCTGAGACTCAACGATTTGCGGGCGAACTTTTAAGACTCGACATTTCGAGCAATGGGCGACCCGGTTTTGGAATTCATCAAAGATTCGCCAGGGGAGTCGTCCTTGGAATTACGCCCTTTAATTTTCCGCTCAATCTCGTTTGTCATAAAGTAGCTCCTGCTCTTGCATCCGGCTGTCCTATCATCATTAAACCCTCGCCAGCTACGCCTTTGACTGCCCTCAAATTTGCTGGAGTGTTTGCTTCGCTAGACCATGACTTATTTCAGGTTTTGATTGCGGACGATCAGGCGACTGCGGATCTCACCCGCGCTCCAGAAATCGCGCAGATTTCATTTACAGGATCATCGCACGTAGGATGGACGATCAGAAAACAGGCGCCAGAAAAACCAACACTGCTTGAGCTAGGTGGCAATGCCTGGGCAATTGTTCTGGAGAGCACCAAACGCGAGCATTTTTCGGCCATAGCGAAACGACTTTGCGGCGCTGGCTTTGGCTACGCCGGACAGTCCTGCATTTCTGTTCAGAACGTAGCTGTCGCGCAACCCATTTATGATGACTTTGCACAGGCAATGATTAAGGCAACGGAAGTCACCCGATTTGGAAATCCTGTTTTAGATATCGTGACGTGCGGCCCGATGATTCACTCACACGCGGCAGAAAAAGTAAGAGAGATGATCGCAAAAGCGCCCCCTGGGTCACAGGTCATCGCATCGTCCGCAATGGAAAAAGGCGGCGAACCCGCGCCAGATCCAAAAACTGGGACCTTAGTTCCCCCGATGCTGGTGGTCATGCCCGTGCCTTACGATCAGATGGATTTACCGCCACTTGTTCAGGACGAATGTTTCGGCCCGATCATTAATATTTCAAGTTTTGAATCACTGCCTGCACTTGTAGGTAAAATCAATTCAAGCCGTTATGGTTTACAGGCTGGAGTCTATACCCAAAATCTTGCGACGATCGAGTCACTTTATCGAGATCTCGATGTGGGCGGTCTTGTGGTCAACGATGTCCCTACCACTCGCTACGATCATCAACCCTACGGTGGAAACAAAGACAGCGGTCAGGGACGCGAAGGCGTTCGATATGCGATGGAAGAATTTACGGTATCTAAGTTTCTAGCTCTTTCGAGTCATATTCCTGGGATTTAAATTCATCAGAACCGTTCAAAAAGGCAGTGGCTATCACGCTTGGAGGCGGCTGGTAACTAAATTACACTCCAACGTAGTTAAAACCCTGAATGACTTTCATCAAATAACGAGCCAAATCTTGAACCCTGTTATTTTGATCGATGATATTCTCAATCGAAGTTAACAGGGGGTCCAATTCAACCGGTTGAGTTGAATCTCTGCAAAACTGGGCTTCAACATCCATTTCATTTGAGGCAAAGCTAACAGTAGCGGTAATCGACTCAAGCTCGCTGTCACTCGGTAACCAAAGATGAAGCTCGCCACTTTCATTTCCAATCACAAAGCCATAGGACCGATCCGCGGCTGCTCCAAGCTGCCGGATCGAGCCACATAGCTTTTTTACTGAGCCCCGGTTTCGTATAATGGAATGAACATATTTTTGAACTTGTTTTGCCCTGGTTTTGGCTACCGTCAAATACCGATCGAGGTGCATGAGAGCCTTAAGCGCCATGATTCGATCCAGCTCCGGAGACGAACGAGCGGCACTATTCGCAAAACATAAGTTATTTTGAGTAGTTAAAAAGGCAAAACCAATCGCGACTAATCTAATAAAGCGAGCCATATTTTCACCTGGGCAGCCCCTAACCTCGCAAAATCAGAGCGGGCCCTGAGGAGTTATGCCAAATCAGCCAGGGGTTGTCAAATTCCTTGGCACGCCAATTAAGACCGATATAATGAGAGTGGATGAACGAGCTTCTCAGCTTCCTGGCAAAAAATGGAAAAATATTAATTGCGGACACTAATTCTGTGGCTCGCACTGCCGTGGCCAATATCTTGATCAGCATGGGGGTAAAGTCAAGCCAGCTCATTTTAGTGGCGAACTACGAACAGGCCGAAAAAGAAATCGAAAACCATAAGCCTAAAATCGTCATCTCAGATTACGACCTGGGAAGGCGCTGCGGTTTAGACCTACTCCAAAAAAATCGTGAAAAAAACTCCACAAGCAAAGAGACGCTGTTTTTTCTGATTACAGCCAATGCTTCTCAGACTGCCGTTGCTCAAGCGGCCGAAGAGGATGTGGATGCCTTTCTGCTGAAACCCTTTACGGTTGAGGGCCTTAAAAATTCAATCCATCGCGCAGTAAATCTTAAGCTGCATCCTAGCGAATATATAAAAACGATCGAAGTAGGCAAAACAGTGCTCGTGAGCGGAAAAATAGACGAGGCGATACAGGCTTTTAACCGCGCAGTCAATCTCAGTGAAAAGCCCTCGCTGGCTCATTTTTATTTAGCCCGCGCCAACTTAAACAAAAAATCCCTTACTTCAGCTCAAAACCATTTTTTCGAAGGACTGCGACACAACCAGCTTCACTATAAATGTTTAGTTGGCCTTTATGATGTTTTAATTGCGAAACATCGCCACGAGGAGGCCTATCAAGTTGTAAAGCGGATCGCGAAATATTTTCCAGCAAACCCGGAGCGGGTCAGCGCCATTTTTCGACTAGCGGTATTGACTCAAAATTTTGAAGACATCGAAAATTATTACAAGATTTTTACGTCCATCGACGATCGTAGCGAAGACATGATTCGGCATGTAAGTTCGGCCTTAGTCGTAGCAGGCAAATATTTTCTGAGAAAAAGCGATATCGAAACCGCCACCCGACATTTTCAATACGCGGTAACCACCGCACCGCGGCGCCCGACAGTTTTGCGAGAAATTATCATGAGCCTCATTGAACGTGGCCTCGTCGATGATGCCCGAGCTTTTTTCAAGAAAACCCCTCAGGATTCGCGGTATCAGACTAATTCGCTGGCTATGGAATACGTGATTCGTAATCAACTCGATTCGACTTCGCAAATCATCGATTCGGGTCGGGACCTGATCGCCAAAGGATTTCATGACCCCGCAATTTACAATATTTTGATCCGTCGGTCGATCGAGGCGGGCCTCATTCCTTCTGCTGAGGATCTGATTTACAAAGCTTCGCAGCTTTGGCCGCAGCAATCAGAGACTTTTGCTGAGCTCATGGAAGTACCAAATGATTCTCAGACTGAGACTCCAACTCTTTAACTTGAACTAGCTGAGCTTTCGCGTCCGCAAGGTGTTCAGTGAGTAACTCCTCGTAGCGACTATAGAAAGAGCTAAATTGATCACGGTCCAGCGGAAATCCTGGCCTTCGCATCTCTCTGTCTCCAGCCGCTTGCTTAAAGATCGACTTGAGAGACGACTTGTCTTTAAGTGCTGCCTCGTACTTTTCAATGAACCAGGTCAGATTTGCCGCAATGTCGGTATACCGCGGCTCAGTCGATAGTCGCGTTAATCGGCGCTCGTTGGGCCCTAAGAGTGGAAAATTCAAAACCAAAATTTCATTCACAACGTTATAAAGTTCATTTTGAAACTGATGGGGTGGAACGTAACGAGTAATATAACCATGTCGTGTCGCCAGCCTACCCTGATCTATAATAAGACCACGATCCCACTCATCGTTAAAAAGCTCCAAAGGATCGTCTAGATCGCGGTCATTTCCATGCATTGCCGCGCGAATAAATTCATTAGAAGGAATGGCGAGATTAAAAAGTTGTATGAGGGCAGCCCGATTCGTTTCAATCGAATCCCAAAGCCCTGCCTTTGAAAATGCATTTACAATGGGATGAGTGCAATTATCATCAATTCCATCCCACCTATAGTTTTCTGTCGTGATGTACTTTTCGTTCTGTTCGTTTAAATAGTTCACCATGATCTCAACCATCGAGCGATTGAGCGGAACCCGGACACAATAAGCGTGGCGGCCGAAATTAAGGGCGAAATCCGTTCCGAGCATTTCGTGGATCGCGGCCTGTTCGTCCGTTTCGTCAGGTTGCTTCTTTTTCAAAAACTCTTCTTGATACTTAACGCCACGGAGGATTTGCCTATCCTTAACTTCGTGAAATGCGCGTTCGTAATTTTCTTGATTGAGAGGGGCATCTTCAGCCACGCCCCCTTTAAAAAAAAAGTCCTGACTTTCGACCGCGACCCAGTTGACGTTTTTAAAAATGGAATCGATGCTAACTCCCACTCCTGCCTGATCCGAAACTTGCATCGCGGCGTTGTCGCACATCTTAATCTTGGGATACGGGGAGGAAAGATCACGACAAGCTCCACGTAGGTAAAGGGCACCATGTCCACCTTTTCCGCCCTTTACTCCCACTTTTTTTGAAATTTTAGAAACTGCACAAATTTCGCCATAATAGGGATAAAGGCTGTCATAAGTGGACCCGGCAAAAACCAAATGGGTTGGGACAATAAACAGGGTCAATAAAGATGCAATGAATATTGATCTCAACACGAGGCCTCCAAATCGGCCCATCTTTTCTCATTGTTGATAATTATTGTCAACAAATTTAACGCTACGCGGTAAAATCCAAGCAAAACCTGGCGTTACTGCCTTTTTAATTAATAAGTACTTGAAACTATTAAGTAACTAATTATTTGCTTTTTTTAATTATGTTAATTAAAATGAAAGAACTTGGAAAATTTCTAATGTATAATGGAATAGTCAACAAAGAGGCCGAACGTGAAATTTAATACCTTATCAATAAAGTCATCTATTGTGTTTTTGGTCGTGCTTTTACTCACAGGCGCGTCATCTTGCTCAAAGAAGAAGCCTGGCCAGGTAGGTGATTTAGGTTCTGGAGTAAGTAATTCAGCTTCAAATGGAGGCAGGCCAGGGGGTACTTCAGTCACCTCGCCTGCATCAGTAAAATCTAACGACACTACCGAGTCTTCTCATTCCTATGGCACTGCGGCTGGACCTGCGGCCAAATCCGGAGCTTCTGACCAAGCCGCTGCACCCAGCCTGAGCCCTACTTCAGGACAGAATGTTGCAATGATTTCTCCACCCGGAACCCCTTCGAATGCTAACCAGGCTCCGACCAAACACGAGGACGTCGCACCCGTCCCGCCCCCACCACCTAACTGTTATCAGATTTCGTTTAAGCATAAAGAACTAGCCAGTCACAAGAGCGATGAAGTCTGCAGTCAGCATAAAAATATTATTAAACTCAAACACACACAATTTAACAAAGCCTCTCTCTGTGTTCGTGTAAACAACACACCGGTAAAATATCAGATTTATAAAAAGAACACGGACGAAGTTATTTTCGGTTCTGTCGCCGGCCCAAACAGCGTAATCACGGCTACCTATTGCCTAAAGAAAAACTTATGTCATGCGGATTGCAAAGTCCCGAAGGACGAATTTTTAGACGCTATCGGTGGAAGCGATGACAAGACCGCGCTCTGGGACTCGTCCGATACTGGCGCTGCAGAGCTTGATGCCAAAGTAAAAAGAGAACTCGCTGAGTTCAACGAAACTCAAGGCGGGGGCAAAGGAAAAGCTTTTAAAGATTGGATTTCAGATGAGGGTGCGCCCGCATGTGAAAATCCGAAACAGGCCCGAAAGGAAGCCGGGTCTAAGCAATCGGGGTAATTAGGTTGAAGGTGTAAAATGAAACTGCATGGAAAATTTTTCATCTTAGGTGTTTTAATCGCTGCACTATCTGGCTGTACGGGCCAGATAGGTGGATCGATTCGTTTACAACAACGTCAAGAAACTTTTAGTTCTCAGCTGCAGCTCAACACAAAGATCGATTTACTTTGGGTGGTCGATAACTCTGCCAGCATGGATGTTTCTCAGGATAAATTAAGAAAAGGCTTTGCTGCGTTTGCCACGAAATACATGTCGCCTACTTGGGATATACGCGTTGCGGTTATTCCGACTGACATCTATCTTTCGAACGTAGCTTTCGCGCCTTGGTTAGATACCATCGCTTCAGGCGCCACGAAATTTAAAGACCTAGCCCCAGCCTGGGGAACGGGCAACTACGGAAAACTCATAGCAGGAATGCACGACGGTCCCATCGCAGGTCTGTGCACGAGCCTGCTATCTTATTTCTTCAGTTCGACTGGGCCCTCCGACGTTATGGCCACTCGTCCAAATTGTTTGATCAGAAATGCCAATTTGATCACCGGCATTTCAAATTGCTTAAGCCCTGTAGGTGCAGAAACTGCGACTAGCCAGTGCGTAAATACGACAGTCAATGACACCGTTCGCTCCGGAAAAGGCGTTATTTCAACGATGCCACCTTCAGGAACGCAGGCCAATGGGGCCTGGACTACGCAACTGATCAATGATTTTACCGTAAATATTACGACTGGAACCGTAGGACACGGATCAGAACGTGGAATTCAGTCTGTGCTGGAACTCCTCTCACAAAACGAAGGTACGGCTAGCGCGCTATTTCGACCTGACTCCCTTCGCGGAATTATTTTTGTTAGCGACGAAGAAGATCAGTCTCAACCCAATCCCGCTGTGCCTAGCGCAATAAATAGTCCTTTCGCCGGGTATGCCTGTGATCAAGCGGGGACCGTGGCTAGATATAACGACTCCTATGACTCATCGGGCGTTTTTATTGCCGCTCTTACTCCGGCAGATAACCTAGCTGGAGGCTATAGTGCAAATGCTGGAGGTTACTGCTGCTCAAGCGGTTGCTCTTACGGCTCAGGCGGAACAACTTGTCCCTCTAAAACGATCGACGGATTTACATATACGCCCAGCAACTGTGTGCCCTCAGCTAACTTGTTGCCCATCGCTACTGCAAAAACCACGATCGACACGTTTTTTCATACTCTCGATGGCTCTGTAACCGCTGATCCGAATTATTTTGTGGTATCCATTGTGCCTCTGACGGGTGCTGCGATTCAGGCGATGCAAGCAGACCGATTTAAGAGCGACTTTTTTATCGCAAACAGCGCGCCGCCTGTATACCCCAATGCCAGTCGCGGCAGAAAGTACCAATGGGCTGCAGACCGAGGCGATCGCTACATGGCACTAGGCACCGCAGTTGGCAACGGCTCGATGGCCCTCAATATTGCGGATGCTGATTACTCAGTACTACTCGATGCAATCGGAAACGCCATTATTACTAAAAAGAGCACTTTTACTTTATCCAGAGCTCCCACCAGCACAGAGGATATGATCGTCACCGTGATTCACGCTGATACAACATCCTACGTGGTACCCGCCAGTAAGTATACGATCAGTGGTTACAACCTGATCATTACTGACAGCGCATTTATCCTGGGTCTGTCCGCTACGGATACGATTCAGATTAACTATCAACCGAAATCTTTATTCTAGGAGGACTGACCAATGACGGGGTTTATGGATTTTATTAGAACTAATATTTCGCACGTAGCGCCGATCCTGATTGCCGCTGCTTTCGCTATCGCAATTTGTCTCGAAAGAGTGAGGGCTCTTTTTTTGGTATATCCATTAAGAGACCCTGAAAGCTTTTTCGAAAAAATTACCGAGCTCGTTTTCGCTGGCAAGATCGCAGAGTGTTTGACGATCTGTGATCGTAATCGAACAAAACCGGCCTCGCAGGTCGTAAAGCATGCCCTTTTAAGAGCTCCCCACCCCGCAGCCCTCATTGCAACCGGCCTTCAACTAGCGGTGGGCGAAGCGACTCAATCGGTACAAAAAAGAACGACCTATCTTGCGACGATTGCAAACGTGGCAACCTTGCTCGGTCTTTTAGGCACTATCGCAGGATTGATTCACTCCTTCGAAGCCGTTGGCCACGCTGACCCGCAACAAAAGTCAGCACTTTTGGCGGCTGGGATATCGACCGCCATGAATGCGACGATGATGGGACTCGGTGTTGCCATCCCTTGCATGGTTGCGTTTTCATTTTTAATGAACCGAACCAACAGTCTGACCGCCGAAATCGAACATAGTGCGATTCGCACCATGGACATTCTCAGACAACGCTACTACAGCGCAGAAAATCATCCCGTCATGCAAAACGGTGCGGAGCCGGCTGAAGCTGAAAAACCCGCCGGTAAGGTGACCTCGATGCGGAGATCTTCATGAGTGCAAGCTTTGGCGGCAGCAGTAGCGGACAAGAAGTCGATCTTAACCTGGCACCGATTATCGACTGCCTAACGGTTTTAATTACCTTCATGTTGGCCTCTGCCACCTTTTTATCGATTGGAATACTGGACGCAGGCGTTGCCTCCGCTGGGAGTTCCGCCCCAAGCAACACTCCGCCCCCTCCGGTGAGTTACGCGCTAGAGATCGGTAAGAACTACCAAATGACTCTAAAGGTCTCCGGAAAATCAACCACGACCAATGTCATAAAATCAAAAGACATAGGAAAGCTGGATCTCGACCAATTGACCACTCATCTCAATGGACTGAAAAATAAATGGCCTACCGTCCTTGCGATCACTATGACAGCCGAAGAGGACGTTGAGTATAAGGAAGTTGTGAAGGCGCTGGAGACTACTCGAAAAGTTCTTCCAGCAGTTCTTTTGGGCGGTTTTTAGCGAATTACGCGAGGCGAAGTAGAAGTTATGAAGATGAACCCATTTAAAAAGAAAAAGCCAAGCGATGAGATGGCACTCCAGATTACAGCCATGGCGGATATTTTTACCGTCCTTCTTGTATTTTTACTTAAAAGCTTTGCTACTAGCGCCACCACCCTTTCACCTAGCCAAGGAATGATGCTCCCCTCCGCCCGGGCAGGCGAAGCCGCAATCGAGGCGCTGAAAGTCGAAGTTTCTCAAACGGGTGTGCAGGTCGAGGGAAAGATGGTCGTACCGCTCATCAATTTTAAATTTGACCCGACCGATATTCAGAGCAATTTTTCATCAAAAGTCTTATCTGCTGCTTTGGATAAGGAACGGCAGCGCCAGCTCCTCATTGCTAAGGCGAACTCAGACGTCAAGGTGGATGCTAAGATCCTAATCGCAGCCGATCAGCGGGTCCCCTATAGAACGCTAAAGTCGGTACTCGCATCTGCGGCACTGACCGGCTACACCGACTTTAAACTCGCCGTGGTGGCCGAGGAATAGAAATGATTCAAAAGCTTGGGGTCATCATCTTAATCGCAACTTTCTCCGCGATGCCGGGATTCTATGCTTTTGCAGGGAGCGGCGAAGATTTTTTTTCGAAGAGCTCAGGATCAACTAACGAGCAATACCAAAGAGACGTGGACGAGGTTGCAAAGGCTTCGCAAGATAAAGCAATCAACAAGCTACATGGCCTCTTAAAAAAATATAGAGGCACTCGCCAGGAGCCCATCCTGCTATTTAAAATGGCGGAGCTTCAGCAGCAGAACGCTGCGATTCTCTTTAGAATCGCGCATGCTAATGCGAATAAGAAAAAGGCGAAAACAGTCGATAATCACGCTTACAACAAAACGATGGAAGCATCGATTGACACATTAAACAGCCTCATCGGAAAATACCCGTCTTTTGAAGACCTGGCCCAAGCCTATTATATCCGCGCGAAGGCTTTTGAGGAACTCGATAAAAAGGAACCGGCGCGCAGGGATTATCTCCATCTTGTGAAAAACCATCCCGAGGCCCCCGAAGTTCCTAATGCCTACATGTCCCTTGCCGAATTCGCTATCGAAAAGGGAGATCATCCACTTGCAATCACCTACCTCGTGCAGGTTGAAAAATTGCCGAACGACCCGCACTTTCCTTTTGCGCTCTATAAACTCGCGTGGGCACATTACAATTTGCGAGATATCCCCAAAGCGCTCTCATACGCTGAACGGCAAATAGCGTATTATAATGACCGGTTTCCCACTCAAAAAGGGCAGCCAGTGGACTTTTCGCCAAACGGCGATCTTGCACTCCGAGACAACACACTACTGGATGTAACGACATTCTACCTGGAGGGCCTCGAACAGAAGCTCAACCAATACCGCACGACCGAGGCTCTCGCTTATTTTAAAAAACTCGAATCTGGCCCTATGTTCGGAAAAATGATCCTTAAATATGCGAAGCTCTTGCGGTCGCATGAGCACGAAAAGGATTTAATCAGCTGGAAAGACCAAATTCTTCTATCAGAGACCGAACGCTCTGAGAGTCTAGACGTCCTAATGATTGCCTATGAGCATCAACGTAATAAGCGCCTCTACACTTCAATGATCGATTCTGCAAAGGACATGGTCAAGCTTTACGCTCTCCATAAAACTTACGAAGCGTTTCCAAAAGCTCAAAAGCTCCTTCTCGAGTCTGCAGAGGCACTTCAAAAAGCGATCGTCAGTCATAAAGAAGCAGAAGAGTCCTTTGCGATGAGTAAAACTCTTGCGACCCTTTATGATTCGTTTACCAGAATCGTGGAGGAGGCCGACCCTCGAATTCCCCGTGTACATTATAATCTGGCTGAAACACTTTTTACGATCAAAGACTTTACTGGATCCACGGAACACTATCGGTGGGTCGTTGAACATGGGACTTGGAGCAAAAAACACGGCAATTACAAAACAACACTGGATGCCAGCCTTAAGGCAATCGGTTCTAGATATGAGGTTTTGCGACAAAAGAGCTTAATTCCAAAGGACCTCACCGCGGTATCTTTTCAGAAAAATTCTGACCAGCAACTCGATCCTCTTCTCCAGCGCTGGGTCGATTGGATTGATACTCACGCAAAAGAGGCGGATGATAAAAAGCCACTCGAAAATTTTGTTTTTGAAAGTAACCGCGCACTCTATGCCGGAAATCACATCAGTACCGCCGTTACTCGTTTTAAAACATTTGCAAAAAAATATCCTAAATCGACATTTGCGGTTCCCTCGGCAAGCATCGTGATTGATACAGCAATATCCACTGGGGACTGGGCTCAAACCATTGAGCAGGCCGAAGACTTTGGTGAAATCGAAGATTGGAAAAAAACAGAATTCTCAAAACGTCTTTATGTAATTTCAGCTGATGCTTCCTATAAAATACTGGAAAGAGAATACCGCGAAAAGCACTTTAAAGACGTCATTAAACTCGCTGATAAATTTTTAAAAAAATATGACAAGAGTCAACGAATCGATGATTGTCTTTCGTTGGCAGGAAATTCAGCAAATGAAATAAAGGATCCTAAAAGAGCCACCTATTTTTTTACGCGTTTAATTACAGAGACGCCGAAATCGGATAATTTTGGTCCGGCCGTATTAGCTCGAGGCGCAATTGCGGAGGATTCGTACCGCTTTTTGGCAGCCGCCACTGACTATAAAACTTATCTGGGCCTTTCTGCCAAACAAATCAAACTTGATGAAAAACAAGGCGAAGCGCTTCGAAAGAAAATAGTAATTCTAACCTGGCTAGGTGGGAACTCAAATGAACTACGGGCTACCCTTGAAAGCAAACTCATTTGTACAGAAAACCTGACATCTTATTGTGAACGATATTCGATTTTAAACAGACTTGCGGACCCAACTCAGTCCCGTGATGAGGCTACCACTGAGCTTGCTTTTGAGAGGACCAGAAAAGAGTCCGGTGAGAGCCGAACGCTTTGGGCGGCCCTAGCGCTCGAGGGTGCTAAAAACCTGGCTTTTCGCGATCGGCTCGTCGCAATTCGAGTCGCTTCTTCCGGGTGGGAGGATCTCGACCCCTTGGTCAAATTTGCACGTCTTCCCTATCTTTCGGCCTCTCTCACTATGGCCATTCAGCAGGATCGTTTGGGAA
>CAYJBA010000014.1:0-16488 GCA_964367865.1 uncultured Bacteriovoracaceae bacterium
GCTCGCAGAGAGTTCAGGAATTGGTTGAAAAAATGATTGTTCTTGGAAATAAAAAAGGACGACCCAAAAAGGATGATGAGTCATATGACGATGCAGCCTAAAACTATAGGAGTTACATTATGTCACTTTTGATTGGCGCATACGTGCGTGTATCCACCGAAGAGCAAGCCGCTGTGATTGAGGGATCACTGGACAATCAGCGGCATCGCATGCAGTCCTTTATTGATATTAAAAACTTGCAGGATAAAGGCTGGGGAAAGCTTGTTGAAGTATATAATGATGACGGTTACTCGGCAAAAGATACCAACCGCCCCGCCTATCAACGGATGATCCGCGATCTTAAAAAGGGCAAAATCAATATGATTTTGGTGACAGAGCTGTCGCGGCTTTCTCGCAACATTCCTGATTTCTGTGATCTATTAGAAGACCTAGAAGATTACAAAGGAAAATTTTTATCGATCAAGGAACAGTTTGATACCAGCACGCCCGCTGGCGAGATGATGATCTATAATATGATTAATCTCGCCCAGTTTGAACGCAAACAAATTTCAGAACGTGTCGCTATCAATTGCCACTCGCGTGCGCTTCGTGGGCTGAATAGTGGTGGACCAGTGCCATTTGGTTACAATAAACACTCGGACAATAAAGCAACTCTAACCGTCAATGAAAATGAGGCCAAACAGGTCGGACGTGTTTTTGATTTATTCCTTGAAAATGGCTCTCTTGGCAAAACGATTCCAGTATTAGAAGCTCTTAAGATCAAACCTAAAGTTCGATCGTACAAAAGAAGTCGGCTGGCCGTGGCGGGGCGCTGGAGCAGTGATAGCCTTTCCTACTTGCTTCAAAATCCGACCTACATCGGCTTAAAAGAAATAAATAGAGCTCAAAAAGGCAAAGATCAAAGTCATCTGAAGGCTTGGCAAAAGTACGCCATAGTCAAAGCTTCATGGCCTGCCATAATTGATGAAACGACATTTCAAAATGTTCAACAGCTCCTAAAGACAAATCAGTCAATGGAGCGAATACGACTTCAAAATGGCACTCGAAGAGTATTTTACGCCTCTGGTTTATTAAGGTGTGGCGAATGTGACAGGGCGCTGGTCGGTCAATCAGCTCATGGAAAAAATCAGATTCATAGATATTATACTCACGCTTCAAAAAAAGGTGATGTCATTGATTGTACGATCAAGCGGATTCGGGCTGGCGAAATAGAGGATGCTCTTGAAAACTATCTGTCAGAAATTTTAAAACGAGCCGGTCATTTTGATCGAGTTGCCCAGAATATTAAAAAGCTCTTTGCGGCAAGTCCCAATGAGATTAAAGCCGAACGGTCTCGCCTTCAAAGGGAATTTGACGAAGTTCAAGCGGATATACAGCGAACATTTAGAATGCAATCAACCCTTGATTCCGAGTCGGAGGCCATTAAGTTAACAGCCGACCAGCTCGAATTTTTGGGGCAGAAGAAAAAAACCTTAGTGACGGAGCTTGAAAACTTCAAAGCCCTGGAAAGACAATCAGACGACTACCAAGAATGTGTCATCGACCTAAAGGAACGCATTGAGACTTTCAGTCGTGGTTGGGCTAAGGCCAGTCCCGCCATGAAGAAACAGCTACTGAGAAATCTATTGGTGGCTGTCGTCGTCGTACCCGATGGCATTAGAATCACTTACCGCCTTGCACATGCCGCAAGCCTAACTGGCGGCGAATCAACTAACCAGAAGCCAGTCGGAGATTTTAAAAATGTCATTGAAATTCGCTCTGACAGTCAGAGAGTCGATGGATTACCGGAAGCTAGTTCGAGTGATGGGTCTTTTGAGAACGGGGCGGTCCAATTCCTGCAGGTTGTAGGAATTGGTAGAGCATCCTAAACCGGTAGGCGGAACAAAAGTCCCCGTAGAAATCCGCCCATCTCCAAAAACTTTCGCAACCAGATATTGACCGACGTCAGGCATAATGAGCGCATTAGCCACGACCGACTCTTCGATGCCCGCACCTTTTGCCAGGGCTTCGGTCACTTTGCGATCCTCATCAGGCAACGAACCACGCAGCGGGGCCATGATAAACCAATCAATGACTGTCTTGATGATTCCGCCTAAAAAAGGAAACTGTTTGACCACATAGGTTTGAGCGACTGAAACATCAATCTTTTGTGCAAAATACGGAAGTGCGGTTTTTTGAATCTGATCCGCTGCGAGCGCCCCATGTTGAAGCGCCATTTCTTCGCGCGTTCCAAAAAGATTTAAAATGTAGATTCCGCGATGCTGGGTCAGCGTCGCTTTTCCTAACGCGCGAGTACCGTCTGGCAATACCCGAACCGGAACCGGATCCCCTTTAGTATTGATGGTAAGAGGAGCTGAAAATCCACTTGGGACAGAAACTAAAAGCAATGCAATAAGTCCAAGCGCCATCCGTAGCGACATAGGTCCAAACCTTTCCGTGGTATGTACGACCTCAAGTTAATGAAAACTCAGTCTTTTTATTGTCTCAAAGGGGGGGATTTTTACAAGTTGGTGCCATCAAAAAGACTGATTTTCATAGGGCCTAGATTAGTGTAACAAAAGGGTCGTCTAAACAGTCCTGGTGTAATATTACGGGGATAACGCATGCCGTCTTTTGATGTGTCTTCTGAAATGAATTGGCAAGAGCTTGATAACGCAATTAATCAAGCACTGAAAGAAGTGACTCAGCGTTACGATTTCAAGGGCGTTAAGGCCGAAATTAAACTCGATACGAAATTAAAGACTGTCACCCTTTGGTGCAGCTCCGAAGAAAAACTCGAAGCCTTAAACGACGTTTACCAAAATAAACTCGTTAAGAGAGGGATTTCACTTCATTCGATGGACTACAAGGACACAGAATCCGCCTTTGGCGGAAGCATCAGGCAACTCATTGCAGTTCAGGCTGGAATTTCGAAGGAGAAAGCCAAAGAAATCATCGCTGCTATCAAAGAAAGCAAACTCAAAGTTCAAGCCCAGATTCAAGATGAGCAAGTTCGTGTTACCGGAAAAAACCGGGACGATCTCCAAGAAGCGATCGCCCTATTAAAGGGGCAGCAAGATCAACTTAAAGTGCCGATGCAATTTGGAAATTTTAGGGAGTAATCAGTGAGCGAACCAAAATCATCAGTCTATTTTGTGAGCTTGGGTTGTCCTAAAAATCTGGTGGATTCCCAGGTGATGCTGGGGATGCTCGAAAAAGATCGCTATTCGATCAGTCAATCTCCAGATAACGCCGATGTCATTATCGTCAATACATGCTCGTTTATTCAAGCAAGCAAAGAAGAGTCGATCGAAACTATATTAGAAATGGCGCAACTCAAAGAGTCTGGCCAATGCAAAGTGCTTGTCGCGTCTGGATGTCTGCCCCAGAGATATTCAAAAGAGCTCGAAAAGGAAATGCCGGAGGTAGATTTATTTATTGGAACTGGCCAGTACCATCGCATCACAGAGCTACTTATTGAGCATGGCCAAGCTCTCAAAGAAGGTGCTCCGCTCCCTAAACGCTCCTATATCGATCAGCCTGCATTTATTCACTCTGAAGTAGACCCTAGAATGCATACGGGTCCGAAGTACACTGCATTTTTAAAACTATCTGAGGGCTGTAACCGCCGATGTTCCTTTTGTATTATTCCAAAGCTTCGAGGCAATGTCCGTTCGCGAACCATTGACTCCTTGGTAGAAGAAGCCCAGGGCATGGCAAAACGTGGAGTGAGAGAACTCAATCTCGTCGCCCAGGATTTGACTGAATACGGAATGGAATGGAAGTATAAAGAAAAGTTAGAAATGCTTTTGCCAGAGCTCGCTAAAATTAATGGGATCGATTGGATACGTCTACATTATGTTTATCCAGACCAGTTTTCTGATGAGCTTGTCTCTATTGTCGTGCGAGAGTCAAAAATCGTAAAATATCTTGATATGCCGATTCAACATACAAGTGATCGCATTTTAAAAGCGATGAATCGAAGGCTTACAAAAGAAAAGCTCTTTGAGCTGATCAATAAACTTCGAGCACAAGTTCCAGGCATAGTATTTCGAACTTCGATCATTGTTGGATTTCCGGGCGAAACTGAAGAGGACTTTAACGAGCTTTGTCAGGACCTAGAAGCGCTCAACCTGGATTACGTAGGTGTATTTCGATATTCAAAAGAAGAAGGGACCAAAGCAGCTGAGCTTACTGGCCAGATTCATCCAGCCACGAAGCGTCGCCGATTTAAAAAGTTGCAAGCGCTTTTGCAGAAACTTTCTCTTGCGAAACATCAAAGCAAAATCGGTATGCGAGTACCCGTTTTGATCGAGGGTCCATCGGAGGAAACAGATCTCCTTCTTCAAGGACGCATGGCCTCGCAAGCTCAAGAAATCGACGGCCATATCTTAATCAATGATCTAGGTGACCTCTCGGCGGATTCGCTTCATGCAGGTGACATGATCGAAGTCGAGATTACAGAAGCGCTTCCGCATGATTTATTAGGCCGTGCTATCCGTCGGTATGCAGGCGCAGAAATGACTTTATGAGCCAGCCTGAGTGGATCATCACCGCAGAAGAACTCAAAAAATGTAAAAATACAGTCACTCTTTTAGATGTGCGTGAGCCAGAAGAATTTGAGGAATGCAAAATAGAAGGCTGCATCTTAATTCCGCTCGGTGATCTTCAATCTCGGGCAGAGCAAGAGTTAAAAAAAGACGCAGATATCGTTATTTATTGCGCGCACGGTATTCGGAGCCTTCAGGCCGTTATGGCACTTCGAATGATGGGCTTTTCAAAACTTCGCTCTTTAGAAGGTGGAATCGCAGCATGGCTGGAGCAGGGCGAAAATTAATGCTCACAGAAGCGCTTTTGCTTGAAGCCAAGAACTTCGGCTTTTTGGCCAGTGGCGTGATCGATATCGAACTAGCTTTTCAATCCGGCGCTTTTCAAACCCATTTAGAGAAATATGATGAGTGGTTGAGCCGAGGTTATTCAGGCGAAATGGAGTACCTTGTGCGTGGCCGAGACCGGCGGGCGGATCCAAGACTCGTATTTGCTGAAGCAAAAAGTATATTTCAAGTGCTGGATCCCTACAACCCCTCGCCTGCTGGTTCCCAAAAAACGAGCGAAGGCCCTCGATACGCACGTTATCTGAGGGGTCCTGATTATCATGAGACTTTAAATGCAAAGTTAACCGAACTCATGAAGCGAGTGACGAATACCCCTGGATTAGAAAAGGTAAAATATAAAATATGTGTCGATACCAGCGCACTTCTTGAGCGTTCTTGGGCAGCTCTTGCTGGACTGGGTTGGATCGGAAAAAATACACTTCTGATTCATCCGAAGTTTGGAAGCTACACATTTATTGGCTCAATTCTTTTGGATCAAACTACTGGCGTTGGCCCATTGCCGATGGCTGATTTATGCGGCCATTGCGATCGCTGCCTGCGGGCTTGTCCTACTGAGGCAATTCTCGACCCGCATCTTCTGGATTCAAATAAATGCATTAGTTACCTCACTCTAGAAAAGCGCGGTACCTGGAATATATCCGATGAATTAGAAAGCAAAATCGGACCCTGGGTGGCGGGTTGCGATCTCTGCCAGGAAGTTTGTCCGTTTAATCAAAAAATTTCGAAAGGAGCCGTTGAACCACTTGAGCAGGGGGCGGTATCAAAAGATAAATGGAGTTCACTCCTAGAGGAGTCTGAGGACGAATACAAAATAAGGGTGAAGGGGTCATCGCTCGCCCGGGTCAAGCCTATCGACTTTAGACGCAATCTAGAAAGAGCTCACAGAAACAGCGTCAGTCAGAAAATCTCAAGCCATAAATTGCAACCGGTACTCGGTCTGCCCGTGGAAACGTTAAAGTAACTTCTCTTTCATCTGGGGGGAGATTTCTTAAAATATGATATAGATCTCCGGCTTTAACCTTCACAAATGCTTCGCCTTCGTCAGACCAATTTACGTTTTCTCCCTGGACATTGTCAAAAGCTGGCTTTCCATTGACCTCCACCACTATTCGAACGGCTTCATTTGTACGAGAAAGGCTCTGTGCGACAATTGAAAAATGTTTTGCATGAGGGTGAAGTGCAAGCACAGCGTTACGGTCCGATGTTGCAATTCGCTCTGAATCCTGCAACCAGCTTCCCTGTAAAAAAAGCTCACGTTCTTTTAAAACAGCCGGGCGTTGATTGCCAAATTCGCCCATATGAAATCCTCCGTGACCTGGATGAAACCCGGGCGCCGGAAACGTTGCGCCCTTGCCTAAGCCCATTTCAATCGAATTTCTTACGATTTGGTATTTTTTTTCACCTTGGTATATTGGAAATAAAGGAAGCCCAGGGTCACGCTCGCGTTAAAAATCTTGAATCCGATCCTCAGTCTTTGACTCCCACTCGGTAAAGGTTGGAGGGAAGAGAGCTTTTCCTTTTGCAAAAACAAACATTTTTCCATACTTCGATGTGCCAAACGCTGAGGCGATATTCTGCTCGGAGTCTAATACAAAAGGGTAGCTTAATTTTTCTCTTTCGATCATCAATCGAACTGACGCCGGATCCTTTAAAAAAGAATATCGGGGTGCGAGGACTCCTAAAAATCCTAAACCATGGGTATGATATCTTTTGTGCCAAATTTTCGCCAATTCGATTTCAATAAATCCTAAAAATTCAGTGGGATCTACAAAGACGAGTAACCACGGTTTTTTGCTAAATAATCCACTCAATGGATGAACCGAAACGGTTTCGCCCGCTTTTATAGCGGCAAAAAGAGGCTCCGACCCAATCCAAAAGGGAGCTAGCTCCTTTTTAGCAAGAGCAATTGCTTCATCGGGAGTAAGCTTTTTTTCTTTTCGTTTCCAGGCCATTTGTTATCGCTCTACTTTTCTTCGTTCGGGGCCCCGCTGTTTTCCGAGTGAGGCGATGGATGCTCCAATTCCTGTGAGGGCCGCTGCATATAGCGCAAAGTGCATGGAACCCACAAAGTTTCCTGTTTTAGAAAACTGATACGTAAAAAGTCCCGTAGCCATGCCCGTACCGCTCACCATGCCTAGGTTTCGAACGGTTGCTAAAAGTGCTGAGGCCACGCCTAACTTTTGTATGGGTACTGCACCCATAATTGCGTTGTTATTGGGGGATTGAAACATTCCGATCGAAATGCCGACGGCGGCAAGCACCAAAATAATTCCAAAATGAGTCGTATTTTCATGGAGGCCCAGACCAAATGCCCCTGCCATTACAAACAAGGTAATACAACCGATCATCGCACCTGAAAAACTGAGGCCATGGCTGCCAAGCCGATCTGATAGTCTTCCGCTGATCGGTGCAACGATAAAAATCGCGAAAGGGATAGCCGTCATAAAAATTCCCGCTTTATGTGGGGGCAAATGAAGGATCTCCTCAAGAAAAAAAGGCATCAGGACAGAGACGGAGGAGAACGCTACAAAGGTCATAAAACTTGCGAGAATGGCCGTCCAAAAGGTTCGATTTTTTAGCAAACTTAAGTCAAGAAGAGGAGCTTTCGCTTCTGACTCAACTTTAATGAACACGGCTCCAATAATCGCCGTGATTATAGCCACGAGCCACGTAGGAATTGGAAAATTTTGACTTCCGGAAACGGATACGACAGGTGGATCAAATAAGACAATAAAGCTCAGTAAAAAAGCAGTTTGAAGAAATGCTCCTACCCAATCAAAGGGCTCTCGCTCTGCGGGACGGGGGTCTTTAACTACTTTTTTAAAAACAAGGAGCAGTCCGATCAGTCCAATTGGCAAATTGACCCAGAAGATGCTCTGCCAACCCAGTTGCGTAATGAGGACTCCTCCCACACTTGGTCCTGAAATTAATCCACCACTCACAACCATTGCCATAGTTCCCAGTGCCGCCCCCCTCTCACTTGCAGGAAACGTAGACGTTATTATCGCAGGCCCGTTTGCCATGAGCATGGAGGCGCCAACAGCCTGAATCGCGCGAAAAAGAATTAGGCCTGAAAGTGTCGAAGAAAATCCGCAGAGAGTAGAGCCCAGAGTAAAAATAAAAAATCCGAACTGAAAGACCTTCTTTCTTCCATAAATGTCAGAAAGACGACCAAAAGGCAAAAGTGTGCAGGTAATAACCAAAAGATAAATGATTACAGTCCACTTAATTTGATTGAGATCAGTGCCAAGTTCTTTTGTCAGCGTCGGCAATGCGATATTGACGATTCTAGAATCCATAGTGGCCATATAAGTCCCACATGCCACTTATGAGAGTACCGAAAATTTTTGAGGCATACACTAATAATTCTAGCACTTTTCGGTGCGCCTTCAATCGATATCTGATTATTATGCTCAATAATAAAAACACTTCTCCATCAGAGCTCTGGTTGATAAGGTTCCCGCATGCCATCCACTGAACTTTCTTCACTTACTGACGAACTAAGAATTTGGATCATCGATATGCTCGAAGAAGCCAAATCTGGCCATCCGGGCGGAAGTCTTTCTGCAATCGATCTACTCACCGTGCTTTGGTTTAAAGAAATGCGCGGAATTGAAGTAAATAATCTTAAAGACGACCGTGACCGGTTTGTTCTCTCCAAGGGTCATGGCGTGCCGGCGCTTTACGCGATCTTAGCCAAAAAGAATTTTATCCCAGTGGAAGAATTAAAAACTCTGCGAAAAACCGGGGCTCGACTTCAAGGACATCCAGATCGTGTTCGCCTTCCCATTTTAGAGGCAAGTACCGGATCTTTAGGTCAGGGCCTTTCTGTGGCTCAGGGAATTGCTCTCGGACTTAGGCTACAGAAAAAACATTCTCGCGTTTTTTGCCTCATGGGTGATGGTGAAACTCAGGAGGGTCAAATTTGGGAAGCAGCAATGTCCGCCCCTAAATTTAAGCTCTCCAACCTTTGCGCGATTTTAGATTGTAACGAAGGGCAGATTGATGGCCCGGTTTCGCAGGTCATGCCGATCGAACCTGTTGCAGATAAATGGAAAGCGTTTGGCTGGCACGTCATCGATATCAACGGGCATGATTTCGGACAAATCGAAAACGCCTATCAGGAGGCTCGCACTCTTCAAGAAAAGGGAGGTACGAAGCCCGTACTCATTTTAGCTCGCACCGTCAAAGGCAAGGGCGTTCCCTTTATGGAACATAAGATCGAATGGCATGGAGTAGCGCCCAAAGCAGACGAAGCTTCCATAGCCCGGGATTTTATTCGAAACGGGAGAAAGAACTAATGGCTAAAGCAACTCGTCAGGCTTTTGGAGAAGCCCTCGCCAAATTAGGCGAAACCCATCCTGAGATAGTCGTACTCGATGCGGATTTAGCAAAATCAACGAAGTCAGAAATTTTTGGAAAAAAGTTTCCGGACCGGTTTTTTGAAATGGGAATTGCAGAAGCCAACATGATTGGGACTGCAGCTGGACTTGCCTTCACCGGTAAAATTCCGTTTGCTTGTAGTTTCGGATGTTTTTTAACAGGACGCTACGACACCATTCGCCTCAGTGTTGCCTATAGCCAAGCTCGAGTAAGACTTGTGGGAACGCACGCTGGCGTTGGAATCGGCGATGATGGTCATAGCCAGATGGGGCTGGAGGACATCTCACTCATGCGCTCACTTCCGACCATGGGAGTTTTTCAGCCCATGGATGCGCGTGACACTGAACTCATTGTCGAATATCTCGTTAAGGAATGGAAAGGCCCAGCTTATCTGAGGTTGACCCGCCAAAACGTGCCAGATCTTTTTCCCTCCGGAGCGAAATTTAATCCGCTTAAATTAATGGAAATTAAAAAAGCGTCGCCTGGCATTTTATGCGTTGCGACTGGTGCTGCCGTAACAGAAGCAGTTCAGGCTGCCGAAAAACTTACGGCACAAGGAATTTCCATTTCAGTATGGAACGCCTCATGTTTAAAGCCCTTCGATAACGAAACACTAGTCTCCATTGCCAAGGGTGCGAAACTAGTTATTACTGTCGAGGATCACTCAGTGATCGGGGGCTTGGGTACTTGTGTTGCCGAGGCTTTGGCTCAGGCAGGGTCTTCTATTTCACTTGTAAAACTGGGTATTCAAGACACTTTTGGCGAAAGCGGCGAAGGATTTGAGCTTTATGAAAAATTTGGCCTCTCTGCCTTGGCAATTACGAAAGCGGTTATTCAGAGGGTGAGATGAAAGCCTGGCGGATTGGGCGTCATGGCGGAGTCGAAGAACTCAAATATCTAGATATTTCAGCGCCTCTGGCAGAAAAAAACGAAGTCCGAATCAAAGTCGAAGCCGTAGGACTCAATCAACTTGATATCTGGGTCAGAAAAGGCGTTTCAGGCCATCACTTTCCTTTACCGATAACGCCGGGCTGCGATATTGCCGGAACAATTGATCAAATTGGAATCGGTTCGGAAAAATTTTTGGCAGAACGAGGACTCGTAACTGGATCGCCCGTCGTTTTGAGTCCCGGAACCTCGTGTGGAGAGTGCGAGCATTGCAAAGGTGGTTTTGATCCTCTTTGTCGCAAATATGGAATCCTAGGCGAGACACGTGATGGGGGCTGTGCTGAGTATATCGTAGTTCCAGTTGAAAATGTAGTGGGTCGGCCAATCCATATTGATGCGATCACAGCTGCAGCAGTTCCAATTGCCTATCTCACGGCCTTTACCATGCTTTATCGCAAAGCCAAATTGAAACCAGGAGAAACCGTACTCGTACAGGCGGGCGGAAGTGGCGTCTCAGTCGCCTGTATTCAATTGGCAAAAATGACAGGAGCTACCGTTGTTACAACTGTGGGTTCTAAAGAAAAAGCGGATCAAGCTCGCGCCTTAGGAGCCGATCATGTGATTTTATACCGTGAGCAAAACTTACGGGAGGAGGCAAAAACCTATTTAGCTACCATTGAAAAAAAGGGCTTCGACGTGGCGATCGATCACGTCGGCGCCGATACATTTGATGCGAGCCTAAGGCTTTTGACCTGGGGGGGGCGACTAGTCACTTGTGGCGCCACATCGGGTCCTGAAGTTAAGTTGGATCTTAGGATTATATTTTTTAAAAATATTTCAATTCTAGGGTCGACGATGGGCGGAAAACAGGATTTTATTGAGGTCATGAAACTCGTTGGAGCTGGAAAGCTTAAACCTGTTGTTGATTCTATCTATCCGATGTTGCAGCTGGCAGATGCTCACATGAGATTAGAAAGCAGACAGGCTTTCGGAAAGGTGATGCTCAAGGTTTAATTATGTTTATATTTGGTCACCTGGGAATAGGAAGCGCGCTTGTCAGACCCTTTTCGAAAAAGCTAGATCTACGACTAGTGTTATTGGGAACGGTTTTGCCTGATCTGATCGACAAGCCACTTTACTATATTCCTTCATTGATTACCGGAAAGCGTGGAGTTGAATTGGGCTTGCTCAGCGGAACTCGAACTTTTGGGCATACGCTTATTTTCTTTTTATGCATCGCACTCCTTGCTTGGACCCGCCGTTCCAAAGAGCTCGCAGCACTTATGCTCGGGCTTGGAACCCATCTTTTTATAGACGGTTTTTCAGACCGCTTTATTTTTCATGCCGCCTATAAACAAGCGGAGGGCATTAAAGCGCTATTTTGGCCAGCCCTAGGCTGGAGTTTTCCGGTATTTCCTTTTACCGGTGCAAAAAATCATCTGAGCCATGTCTTTCATCCCATAATTCTTTGGGGTGAATGCGCAGGAATCCTTCTCCTTGCCTGGGGATATTGGAGAGAAAAATATCAGGCAAAATTTTTAAGAGAATTAGCAGGGAGTCGACCCCGTTTTATAAAATTTAAAAGAAAGCGAAAAATAAACTAAAAATCCGCTTTAAGTCAGGAGCCGCTTTGAAAAATTACTCAAGACGAGAAATCATTGGAGATTCGGTTAAGTTTCTATTTTTTACAGCTTTTATAAAAACCTCATTAGTAGGTTGCGTAAAAAGTGATGAAACGATGTCTACAGCGCCGGTAAGCGGCGGTGCCTGCGCGACAAACGGCACAACGACTTCTTTCGTTTCGAATCACGGACACACCAATCCTGTTATATCGGCATCAAACGTTTCATCAGGAACGCAAATCACAGTCGGGGTGGGTTCGGGATCGGCAGGTCATTCGCACACTGTCACTATCACTGCGGCAAATTTCACTACGCTTCAAGGAAATCAAGGCATTAGTATAACAACGAATGCCGACGGAACTGGCCATACTCACAGTATTATTGTGAACTGCGCCTAACGGTTGGACTGCCTCATATCAAACCAAACCGCAACAATGATAATTATGCCTTTAATAACCTTTTGATAAAATTCGGACACATCCATTAAGCTCATGCCATTATTGAGTGCACCGATAAAAAACGCCCCCAGGATTGAGCCTCGAACGGTTCCAACACCCCCTAAGAGACTGGTACCGCCAATTACAACGGCCGCGATTGCATCAAGTTCAAAGAGCTCTCCGGCAGTTGGCATTGCGCCGTTCAGTCGCGCTGATAAGATTGCACCTGAAAGGCCGGCAAGGGCCCCCAATGTTATGTATATTCCAAAACTGATTGATCGTATCGGTACGCCAGAAATCCAAGCTGCATCTGCATTTCCGCCGATTGCCAAAACAAAACGACCTAGGCGAGTCTTCTGAAGAATTATCGTTCCACACAGAGCAATGATGCCAAAAACAAGAACCGGTATGGGTAATCCCCGGTATCCCATAAACACCCAAAGTAAAAATCCTGAAACTACAACACTTGCGCCAGCAAGTGTAAAATCTGCTTTGGTCCGGTCTTTTTTAAAAATAAGGAACGCTGCATTGACAAGTGTCCCTCCTCCCACGATCGCGACGGTCCAAAAGAGTGAAAGATATCCCTGCCCTAATTCGTTAAAGTGGTCACTCAGTGGCGCTATCGCTGCACCTTTTGCAAGTATCAAAGCCACGCCACGCGCGATAACCATCATTCCCAGGGTAATGATAAACGGCGCTATTCTTTGGCGGGTAATCATCCAACCGTTGAACGCGCCACAAAGTAATCCTACCAGTGTTGCAGCACCAATCGAAAGCAAGGTGGCAGCCCATGCGGCACTACCCACCCATTGAGAGAAACCACAGTTGACTTGAAGTATTCCGACCACAATTCCGGATAATGCGACCACAGACCCGACAGAAAGATCAATACCACCGATCAAAATGACGTAGGTCATCCCAACTGCAAGAATCCCGTTTATGGCTACCTGCCGAGTAAGATTAGTCAGATTTCTTGGGCTGATAAAAGTTCCCTCGGTCAATACCGTCAGTGCGATCATGACTCCGATTAATGCAAAGACACTTCGTAGCGTTTTCCAGTTCATAATGCCGCAGCCCTCATAATTTTTTCCTGTGTCGCTTCGGCTCCTAGCTCGGCCGAGACCTTTCCCTCACGAAATACCAGGACACGATGGCAGAGGCCCAAAATTTCGGGCATCTCAGACGAAGCAATGACAATTGCAATCCCTTTTTCGGCCAATTTCCGAATCCACTGATAAATTTCGACTTTTGCTCCGATATCAATTCCACGCGTAGGTTCATCTAAAAATAAAATATCGGGATCCGTCATAAGCCATTTCGATAAGACAACCTTTTGCTGATTGCCACCACTGAGCTGACCCACGGTTTGATCCATATTTGCAGATCTGATTTTAAGTTCTCGAGTCCAGTGGCTAACTTTTTCGCGCTCACGAAACTCAGAGACAGACGAAAAAGCCCGGGTGCCAGCAATATCGCCACGTCCCGCTACTAAGGAGGGCAACGACATATTAGATCTAATCGAATGCATTAAAACTAAACCATTGCCCTTCCGATCTTCAGAAACAAATGCGAGCTTGGCGTTGAGCGCGGCGGCTGGATCAGCGATGGATCTTTTTATTCCATGGATCCAAATATCACCCTTAAATGAATAGCCCCTCGTCTTCGGTCCATGTAGGGCGAAAACTCCAAAAACGGATTCGAGTGTTTCAGACCTTCCTGCGCCAAGCAGTCCAGCTAAACCAATCACTTCGCCTTTTTTGATCGAAAACGAAAGTTCGCGAACGAGCGCTTTGCCCTTGGGAGAAGTCACATTCCAACTCTCGACTCGCAAGGCTTCGAGTCCGAAACTTTCGTTCTTTTTGGGATAAATATCTTGAATCGAGCGGCCGACCATCCAGGTAATGAGCTTCGGCTCTAAAATAGAACGTGGGATTTTTTTTCCTGCTTCAGTTGCAGAAGCCTCACCCGCATTTTTTCCGTCTCGCAATACCACCATGCGATCGGCCAGATGAAAAACTTCATCCATTCGATGAGTGATATAGATGATAGCCTTTTTTTGTTCTCTCAACCTGTCTAAGATCGTATAAAGCTTTTGAACTTCTTGTTCTGTTAATGCTGAGGTCGGTTCATCAAAAACAAGAATACTGGCGTTGCGATAAAGGGCACGAGCAATCTCCACTAACTGGCGCCCCCCGATCGACAAATCTCCTACCTTTGAATTGGAATTAAGTCCGAGCTCAAGCCCATCTAAAAATTTTTGGGTCCTAGCAAATAAATTGCTCCAATTGATCCACTGAGGCAACTGATCGAGTTCTAAATGCTCCGCAACGGTCAGCTCCGGAAAAACAGAAAGCTCCTGGTGAATCATCGCGATACCGGCATGATGGGCATCACGAGTATTCATAAGCACCTTTGCTACCGGCGCCTGAGTAAGAGAACCTACTTTGACTTCACCTTCATAGGTGCCCGCAGGCCACACCCCAGAGAGAATTTTCATAAGCGTAGACTTTCCGGCGCCGTTCTCGCCCAAAAGTACCACAATCTCGCCCTCGAATACACGAAGCTGAACTTGATCCAAGGCTTTTGTGCCCGGAAAAGTCTTTGTAATGGATTGAAGCTCTAAAAGAGCGCGTTTGTTCTCCGTCATGGCCTGCCGGGAGTACTACGGTCAACGTGCCGAAGCAGTTTTTCCGTAAATGGCCTCACGCGTATGAAATCCAGTTTTAATAATTCGATTTTCTACCTGGCTCTTATCCACAGGGAATACTGGGGTGTTGACAGTTTTTACGTCAAGCGTTCCATTGTTAATTTTGGAGTCCTCTTTCCACGTTTCTTTCTTGGCAAGGGCAACGGCTACTTCAGCGGCACGTTTTGCCATGTCAGAAATCGAAATATATACTTCGAATTGTTGCTTTCCTAAAACGATATCGCGAATTGCAGTAAGATCTGCGTCTGCCCCTGCGACAAAAACTTTTCCTAAAAGCTTTTGTTCACCCAACGCCTGAATCGCTCCATGAGCCATTCCAGAGTTATTAGCGATAATCGCTTGGATATTATTTTTGTATTGGGTAAGTGCGTTTTCTGTGGTCTGCATTGCGAGGTTAGGAGACCAACCTGCGTGGTACTGTTTAACTACAATTTTAATATCAGGATATTTTTTCAGAACACTTAATACTCCAGATGTTCTAGCTTCGGCTACCGAATGTCCTGCCTGTCCCATGAGTATAACGAAGTTACCTTTGCCACCTGTAAATTTAACAGCGGCTTCAGCTTGAAGGGCCCCAACATGAAAGCTATCTTCAGTGATATAGGCATCGATCTGCGCATTTTTTATGAGCCGATCATAAACGATAACTGGAACTCCATCTTGTTTAGCCTGCTTAACGAATGCACTCGCCGTATCGCCGTTCACAGGCTGAATGACAAGCGCCTGAACTCCCTGAGAGAGTAAATTGTCGACTTCAGCAGCTTGAGTTTGTTCGCTGTTATTGCAGGATGCAAATACGACTGTTCCACCCAATTTTTTAACGGTTTCTTCGAAAACTTGTTTGTCTCGCTGATAGCGTTCCTCCTGAAGCGTGCTCAAAATAAACCCAATTTTGAGGCCCTTACCGCCGCCCCAAGCAGAATAGGAATCGGCTCCACTGAACAATATTGAAACAGCCAAAATAATTAAAATAACGCTACGCATTAGTAACCCCTCTGGTTTTAGCTTCGCAAGTGAGATCGGCAATGCGTTTTATTGTTCTATGAGCGCCTTGTCAACCTAGTTGGTAGCCAACGCATTTAGCGAACACCCACAGGGGGCCTATGAGCAGGTGAAGAACATTTTTAAAAAATGCCGGGGATCGTTTTTCGTAAACTGCATGACCAATCCCCTGAAAAACCCACCCCAGTACAAATAGGATCCAAAGGGTTGGAACCGGAAGCGAACGGCCAACAAAATAGCCCCCCAGTGCGACAACTGAAAACGGGAGACCTAATCTCCAATCCAAGAAAAGATACCAGAGTGAGGCCAAGCACCACAGAACCAAACCCAAATCAATTCTAGGTGTTCCTAAGACACCAGCTCCACCCACGGTTGCAAGCAAACCCAAAAAAGTCACAGTCAAAAGAGGAATCCCAATTAAGTGACAAATCTGATTACCGGGCGTGCGGTGGTATAAACCGTAGTCTTTAAAATAATCACGCAATGCAGAATGATTCATTCCTCGATTCTTTCATGACCCCATATCTCCCCACAACATTATTTAGATTAAGCCGGGGAATTTCGCTCACACATGA
>CAYJBA010000015.1:0-16431 GCA_964367865.1 uncultured Bacteriovoracaceae bacterium
GATCGCGGAGCTTTTATTATTCCGGATATTTTATGTAACTCGGGCGGAGTAATAGTATCCTACTTTGAATGGGTGCAAGGGATGCAAAACTTTTTCTGGAGCGAAAAAGAAGTAAACCAAAAACTTGCCGAAGTTATGGACAACGCGTTTAAAAAAGTGATGCACATTCAGGCGACCCATAAATGTGGAATGAAATCGGCTGCGCTTATTGCGGGAGTCGACCGTTTAAGTCGCGCGATGCTGCTCCGAGGGTTGTTTCCGTAAAGATGAGATTCGCACTGGGATTAGCAGTTCTAGCGCTCACGCTCGGAGCCGCGGCCAAGGCGTCCGAAGATGGGGCTTGCAGCCCTGTCCGCTTAGACAAAAAGGGGGGCTCAATAGAGCATGTCCCGGTCCTAGAACAAGACGGTCTGCCGCTTTGTTATTCATTTGCCGGTGCGGCTGCTATTGATGCTTATCGCTTTAGCCATGGGGATCGTAATTATAAACATCTAACTTCTCCCTTTTTTCACGGTTTAAATAATAGCTTTATTCGAGAAAAGGCCGACGAATTTCGCGAGCCTGACGACTCACTGAATTTAGGCGGCGACTCTTGCATCATGATCAACCAAATTAGAAAGACCGGTTCTTGCAGCCGCGATGCTGTCGGTTGGACCCTTAAAGGTTTAGAGTGGAAAAAATATTTAAAATATTTAGCCGAATTTTATGAATTCCGGCGCGAATATCAGAGCTCCCAGAAATATTTTAAAGAAGGCTCGGGTTCAATCAGCGAACGGTATATACAAGGACAGGTGGCGGCTTCGAAGGATTTCTTGGCCTGCCAAAAAAGCCTAGGCGTGCCTGTTCCAGAGGGCTTAACGCCTGAGTTTATAGCGGCGCTTCTCGAGCAAGATAATCCATTTAAATTTCTTAAAGAAAGTATTGGCCAGGCCTGCAGCGGAAAAAATGTTGTTCCCGTGAGTATGCCCGAGTGCACCTCAATGGGAAACTTTTCGACTGACTCAATAAAGTATCGTAAATTAATTCATCGTTGGTTAGATCTGCCAGACATGCAACCCCTAGGAATAGACCTCTCTACCAAGGTACTGACACGGCCAAAGGGTTTTCGAGGTATAAATCGAATTACGGGTACAGAAATTTTTCCTGGATCACACGCCGCACTGATCATTGGCCGCAGAAAAAACCCGAAAACAAAGTTTTGTCAGTTTCTAGTGCGACTTTCTTGGGGAAAAGACCCGACGGGCTACGCAAAAGAATGGACCTTCACAAACGGAAACCTTTGGGTGGACGCCGAAGACCTCAGCGAAAATATATTCGGTCTTTGGGCTATAGGCGGCCTCAGCCGCATTCTTCAACAAGCTGATTAATCTCCCCCTTCAGGGAGTAATAATTTGACGAAAGATATACTGCTGTGGTTTAAAAATGCCTTACACCTTATACAGGTTGAATGAAGGAGAAAACGGATGAAGAAATTCGCGATCGCGGTTGTTCTAGCAGGCCTGGGGTCAGTAGCTCTATCTACTTGGATTCATTGGAAAACTATAAATGAAACCGGAGCGATTACATCTCGTTTTGAAGAGCTGTTTCAACGAAAAAGCGCGATTGACTCGATGACTTTAGGCTTAGAAAAATACCGAAGATTGTCCTCGAACTTCAGAAAATCAAGTAGCGATGAAATATATCGCGCTAAGTCAGACCTCCGTAGTTCATTTAAAAACGGACTGACCCATCTTGCTGCGTTTTCACCCACCGGAACCGACTCCGAAAACGCCTTAAATGTTCAAAATGGCCTGAACGAACTCATGCGCCTCAGCGAAAAGCTTGAGCCCAATCTCTTTTCTCGTGACGCTTATTTTATGCCTGAAATTCGAGATCTTCACGACTCAATCGTAGAGCGCCTCTCCGGACTTAGAAAAAGTGCTGACCTCCGAATTCAAGAAAATCGAAATCAATCGACGGTTTCGGCAGGCCGATCGCTAAAATTGATTTTCTTCATGGGACTATTTTCAATCGTCCTTCTGGGCTTAGTTTTGTTTCACGAATCCGCTCAATTTGAACGCCCCCTCACTCAACTTCACCGATATGCAAATGACCTTCAAAAGGGATCGGTCCAAAAGGTGGCTTTGACTACCTTTCGTGGCTTGTACGGCGACATTCAGTCTGCGATGAATCGAATGGCATCCGCCATTGATAATTTCGGAAAAGAGCGCCATAAGTTTGTGCAAAACGTGATTGCAGATCTTAAAACTCCGCTCGTATTGCTGCAATCTGCGCGGCTATTAAATAGATCCGAAGATGAAACCAAACAAATTCATGCTGCAGAGTCCGTGCGGCAAGGGCTAGAGATTCTTTCCGGAAGCCTCGAGGACTTGAGTGATATTGAAAATATTAACCGAATCGATACTCTCCTCATTGAAAAAGTTATTGATCTCTCAGAGCTCGTCTTAGACGTTTCGCGAACGCTTGCCGGCAGAGAAACGAACGGCCAAATTCAGACCTCCGTCCCTTCTATGCCGGTTTGGGTTCAAGTCGACCCAAGACGTTTGGAACGCGCACTCATTCAATGCGTGATCAAAGTCTCAGGTACGGTTGCTGAAGGCGGAAAAGTCCTTGTTTCTATCACACATAGCGACCAGGGTTCAGGAATCGAAATTGTAATCCGAGATTCAACAAAGACTGATTCGATCCGCAGCACGGGACCAGAAATTGAACTTCCTCGTCACTGGATCAGTGAAGGGGGATTGAGCATGACCTTGGCATATAAAGTGATGAGAGCAATGGAAGGCAGCATCGTTGCTTCAGGGATGCCTGGCACCACCGCACGCATCACGCTGCGCTTGCCCCGGTCTCGCGTCGTCAACCGAGGATTGATTACTTCGCCTACGAATCTGCAAGCGGCTCAAGCATCGGAAGTGGCCCCAGTCATTAAAACAGCGGCGATTCAGGTGAGCGCAACACCGCTTTGAACGGGCTGAGAACTCGGTGTGGTTGTGGTTAAGGTATATTTCAGCGCTTAGGTAGCGTGATTCTAAAACAAGTATTTGGGGATTCCATTTCGACGTTCAACGTACCCCCATGAGTCTCTATTATTTTTTTAGAAATGCTTAAACCGAGTCCGGTCCCTTTTCCTACCCCTTTGGTAGTAAAAAACGGCTGAAACATTTTACTAACCACTTCGCTAGAAATTCCAGGGCCGCTGTCAGTCACCCAAATCTCAACCCATTGGTCTGTATCTGCGACTTTTATCTTAATCCATTTGTCCGTCAGAGTCTGGACGGCATCATACGCATTATTAAAAAGATTGAGCAAGACTTGTGAGAGTTGGGTTTGCCTCCCTTGAATCGCTAGAGAGTCTGGGAACTCGCCAATAATGACTCGCAGATTTCCGTTTTTAAAGCGCTCGCTACATAAGATGAGCGTTTCTGATAATAGTTTTTTAATAAGCACGTATTCCTTTTTATCACGGCTTCCGTCGCGTGCAAAAGAGCGCAGTCCTTTGACTATATCGGCAATCCGAAACGCCATGGATTCAATTGTTTTTGCCATCCGTGATAGCTCTGCCTTATCAATGATCTCATCCCCTAAGCAATCTTCGAGTTGCCCTGACAACAAGCTGATCGTGGCGATAGGAGTATTTATTTCGTGCGCTATACTGCCGGCCATTTCACCCAAAGCCGCCATCTTGGCGCTTGTAATTAGTATGTCGGTTTGATCATTTATTTTTTGTTCTAAGTCGCGGTTGGCTTCTTGAATTTTAGCCTCTGCAACTTTGAGTTTTGTAATGTCTGTTCGTAGAGCGATATATTGTAATGGTTTATTTTGAACGTCAAGACTGGGCGCTAGGGTGGAGGCAACCCAATAATGGCTCCCGTCTTTAGCTCGGTTGCATATATCTCCTTGCCAGATCATGCCACCTGCAATGGTTTTCCACATATCTACAAAAAATGCCTTTGGATGATAGCCCGAGTTAATCAAACGATGATTTTGACCCAACAACTCCCGCCTTGAATATTTAGAAACTTCGCAAAACTTATCATTCGCGTAAATAATCTCACCGCTTGTACTAGTCATCGCTACAATCGAGTGGGCATCGATAACGCCCTTAAGCGTATTTAAATGGCTATCCAACTCCGCAATCTGACTTTTCCAATTTCTAATCGATGCAAGAGCGATGGGCCATAAAAACATTCCTAGCAAAATACTAAACACCTGCATGAAAAAATTAATTCTGACTCTTTTTTGAATCCCACTCAATTGAGTTTCAACTGTTTGCTCTAAGCCATCATTCGAAAATTCCAAATTTTTTTGATAGATTTCTTTCTGTATTTCATATTTCTCACTGAGAAGTAATTCCAGAGCTGCCTTGCTTTGTCTCTTTTTCACGAGTCCAAATGCTTGAGTTTCCATATCCACTAGCTGGGTATTGGCTTCGTCAATTGCCTGGATGAATTCCTTCTTAGTAGAAAAAGCGCTTAATTCTTGCAGTACTTTGTCCAATGCAGGTTCAAACTGATGGTAGCGATTTTCCCAACGGGCCTCGCCCGTGGCAGCCGCCAATCTCGCGGACATGGTTAATACTTCGTCTAGGTAAGTGACCTCGCTCCGAAGCTGTTTTAATTTTAAAACCTTTTTAATATTTTCTTGAATCAACGGAGCCGTGTAATAAATCCTATAACTCACAAAAATGAGTCCCACAAAAGAAATTACAATCATCAAACTTACAAATTTGACATGAATTTCTACGTGTTTGTTTGACGTAGCCGTATAATATTTCCTAAGAGAAAGCATGTTCTTAATCTAAGTCCCTTTTTATCCCGAGTTCCTTCATCTTAAGTTGAAGTCCTTTTCGCGAGAGACCCAACTTTTCGGCGGTCTTAGTCACATTGCCGTTTGTTTCTTCTAGAGCCTTTTCAATAAGGTCACGCTCCACACTTTGGGTCTGCTTGCGTACGATCTCTTTGAAAGTAAGTGGACCCTCGCTCGAATCAATGTCAGTCGATTTTGCGAGATGGGCAATCTCATCCGGAAGATCCGAAACCTCTAAGGTCGTACCTTCGGACATGAGAATCATGCGCTCCAAAACGTTTTCAAGCTGACGAATATTACCAGGCCAGTTAAACGCGCGCAAAGCCGCCATAGCGCCTGTTGCAATTCCACGAATATCTTTTCCGAGTTTTTCTCGAAACTGCTGAACAAAAAAGCGGATCAATAAATCGATATCGGCTCTGCGCTCCCTCAAGGGAGGTAATACGATCGGTACGACATTTAAACGATAAAAAAGATCTTCTCGAAAACGACCGGCTTTAATTTCAGCATCGAGGTCCTTGTTCGTTGCCGCAATGATGCGAACATCGACTTTAATCGTATTGACTCCGCCAACACGCTGAAACTCATGCTCCTGTAAAACACGAAGGAGCTTAACTTGCATCTCAAGTGGCATGTCGGCGACTTCGTCTAAAAAAAGTGTTCCGTCGTGCGCTAGTTCAAATCGTCCGGGCTTAGATGCAACGGCCCCGGTAAATGCGCCTCGTTCGTGCCCAAATAGTTCGCTTTCAATAAGCGTGGCTGGGATCGCAGCGCAATTGATCTTGATAAAGGGTTTAGACGCACGATGCGAATTTCTGTGAATCTCATAAGCGACGAGCTCTTTTCCGGTTCCACTTTCGCCCCTGAGTAGCACCGTGGAGGGTGAGGGTGCGATTTTGGTAATCACCTTAAAGATTTCCTGCATCTGCGGACTATTTCCAGTGATAGAGGATATTGCTCGTGCCGCTTGATCTGAGGCGCCCGCCATCGGACCATTGGGCTGCGGCGCAAGCGAGATGGGCTCTTTCTGCCTTTGTATGTGCGTGGATACGGCCTTGCGTACTACGTTTAACAAATCCGTCTGATCAAAGGGTTTGGTCACAAAATCAAAAGCCCCTTGTTTTAGAGCGGATACTGCGGCCTCAACCGTTCCGTACGCAGTCATGATCACAACCGGAAGCTCAGGCCTAAAGCGTTGGCAAAAATCTAAAATCGCCATCCCACTTGGGCCTGGCATATAAAGATCTGTGATGACAGCGTTGATGTCCCGCGTTTCGTCTGAGTCAAGCGCGTCCAAAGCCTCTGCACTATCGTTCATAACGGTCGTATGGATCCCATCCCGTTCGAGCATGGCCTGTACAACAAAGCTAATATTTTTCTCGTCATCTAAAACGAGAACTTTTCCCGCCACGCTTTAGGTCCCCCTTGAGTACGGTAGCACTACTGTAAATTTCGTAAAACGTCCTTCTTCGCTTGCAACCTCTATTCGACCCTGATGCGCCTCGATAATCTTATGCGAAATAGACAGCCCCAATCCTGTTCCACTGGGAGAGGTTGTAAAAAATGGAATAAAAAGTTTATCTAAGTGTTCCTTACGGATTCCACAGCCATTATCTTCGACGGTAACAATGACCTCGCCGCTCTGGCCTGGGCTCTCGCTCTCAACTGATACGCGGATTTTTGGGTACTTGCGCCCCTGAAGGGCCTTTTGACTATTTTGAATCAGATTGACTAAAACTTGCTGAATTTGTTCGGGCGATGCTTTTACGGGAGCCGGAACCTTCGAATCAATAAATTCGAGGAGTACCGAGTCCTCAATTCCAGATCGCATGACTTCGACTGTTTTTTTGGCAAGTTCTGCGAGATCCAGCTCCTTTAAATCAGTCGTAGTCGGCTTTGAATAATCTAAAAACTGAGTCACGACGTGATTGAGACGATCGACTTCTTCTACGATCACACGTAGAAATTTACTCTCAGGCCGATCGGCCGTAGGATCTAAATACTGCGCGGCTCCCTTGATCGCACCCAGCGGATTTCTAATTTCGTGAGCAAGCCCTGCGGCCATCTCGCCTACCGTAGCTAAACGCTCGAGCTCGCGCTGCTTGACAAAGACCTCCATATTTCTCATGGTCCGCGCGGCCAGTTCAAAATAAGGGTAAAGGATGGGTAAAAATCCCCAGTTGTTTCCCCAGGGCTCGGGCGGAGCATTTACTTTCAACGCCAAAAACGCCAAAGTTTTTTCACGATCACTCAGTGGAATCAAAAGATTCGAACCCAGAGCTTTCAAGCCCTGAATGAGCCCTGCGAGATGCTCTTGCTGCGTGCGACTGGCAGATCGATCAATTTCATTTTCTATAATCTGATCAAGTAGAATCGGTAGGTCACCCCTTCTTCGTAAGCGCTCACTGTATTCTAAAAGGGGGTGACTCGCTAATACCTCTCTCAAAGTGGGCTGAGCCAAGCCGCCTTGATCTCGTTTGGGTTCTTCGCCAGAAGTTCGAATGCAGCGAAATCGGGTTCCGTCAGGCCTCAAAACAAAAAGCGCCGCCCACTCAGGAGCCAGAGTTTGATCAAGGATCTGAAAAATAGCGTCTCCGAGAGTGGCTGGATCGATCACTCCCGCAAGTTTTAGCTGTCCCTCTCGCAGAACTAACTCGAGCCTCAGATGTTCTTTAGTCAGCAGGCGATGAGTAAAATACCGAACTAACGCGCGAAGGGGGTCAAGCAGCATCAAAATTAAGAAAGATGCGATAAACGAATTTAGAAAAAACAAACCCGGGCTATTTTGCACCCAAACCACAAGCAACGAATAAAGTGCGGTTAAAGTCAGGGCCACCGTAAGAAGTACAAAAAATCTTGAAAGAAGCGCGCTAAAATTAAGTAATCTTTGCTGAGTGATCGCCTGACTTAAAAAAAATAGATAAATCGCAAGCCCGATATTTCCGATGGAAGGTACGATCTCACCCAGCCAGGGGACGTGGTCCATGCAGGAGGCGGCCAGGACAAACATTCCGCCCCAATAAATGAAATTACGACGGGCAAAGCCGACCGTGGGCATTTTTGGAAGTCGTTTAAATCCCCGCCTAAGTCTTCGATCAATCCACATCAAGTGAAACGCCTGGAGCATGATCAGGGCGGGGCTAAAGTATAAAATCTGTTTAACCCAATAAATCGAATCCCAATGAAATATTAATGCGACCGTCTCAACTACTGCAGCAATGATTGCTAGCGTCAAAATGCTTCGACTCATTGCGTCTTCTACTCGAATAAGGACTCGAATAAACCCAAGTCCTATCGGTGCAATCAGGATGTTCGTAAAGAGGTGGACCCTATAAATCCACTCTTCTTCTAATATCTTAGACAAGAAAAAAGAAAGCGCCCAAACCGAAACGAGACTACTCAATAGAGCAAAAGCTATAAATAGCTTATTTTTGACGTTTCGCGCTAAAACTGAAAACCCCAGAGCGAAACTTATGACGGCAACCATGAGTGAGGACTGACCTAAAATATTCACGCACTCACACCCTAACACAGGTTGCCACGGTCTCGCAAAGGCTTGAATCTCCAGCTCAAGTTCGTGTTTC
Source organism: uncultured Bacteriovoracaceae bacterium (assembly GCA_964367865.1). Lineage (GTDB taxonomy): Bacteria > Bdellovibrionota > UBA1018 > UBA1018 > UBA1018 > CAYJBA01. Next base: position 8,391 of record CAYJBA010000015.1, read on the forward strand.
AGAAGGCCGATGAGTCTAAGGTATGAGACATATTCAAAACGCGAGAAGATTTAGAACCAATCCGGTAGAAATCGCGATCTTCGCGATCGCTGCAGTGATCTGCTTTAAATCCGTTTATAATTTATTTTACGATCACCAAAGCTTTCAGGCTACGGCGCTGACTTCAAATGCGGCCTCGCCTCTGTCCGAAGGTCGCGTGCCTGCGTCGAGTATTCAAAATTATTTCAATTTGGAGATTCGCTGCGATGAGAACAATGCGCAAGAAACCCATGCGACTAAGATGCGACTTTCTGGAGAACTTTGCGGAGCTTCGAAAAATCCGAATCAGCGCCTGCTCAAGACAGAAATCATCAACACCGCTAATCGATTTGCTGCAACCGTATTTACGGAGACTAACAATCAAAGATTTTCTACGGATTACATTCCGTTAAATTCTGGAAAAAATCCGATCCACCTCGAATTTACTTACGAAGGCGGAAAAGTCTTCAGCCACGACAGGATCATAAACAAGAACTAATTTATGAAGCTTTCAGTATCAAAAAAAATCGGGCTCACTGTTTTTTCGACGACACTGGTCGTCGGGATTATTGGGTCCTATTTTTCGTTTCAACTCATGAAAGGCCAGGTTCGCGGCGCATACGCGCTTGAATCCACAGAAATAGCTCGAACCCTGAGCACGCATCTTCAAGGCGAGGTGGATCGCTACTGGCAACTTGCACAGGTTTTAGCCACCCCTGAGTTTGATTCGCTCAAAAGCAAAAAGCAGTTCGTCACCTCGATACTTCAAACTGATCCTAGTTTAATTGGGGTTACGGTCTGGGGACCTCATTATCTAATTCCCGGAAAATGGGCCTCTATTCTTATGGTCAATCACCGAGAGGGCGATCAGGACTTTATCGATGTGAGATACCCGATTCCCGCTCAAACAGTAGCCCAAGGAAAGCCCGCGCTCGTCGGGGCCCTTTCGAGAAACGGAAAACCCGTCATCCGAATTGGAGTTCCTGTACTGGATAGAAAGCCAAGATCAGGCAATGCCCCTCAGACGATCGCTGGACTCGTCAGTTTCGAAATAGACCAACTCAGATTTCAAGAACGCATTCACCCCCATCTCGATGCCTACAGTTTTATTTTGGATTCGGACGGAAGGCTTTTGACTCAATCCTCACCTTTTCGTTATGTTTTTTTTGAAAATCTCTCCCACTTAGCGATCTATCAATCCGCCGTATCCACTGACAGTTTTCAGGGACAAAGAGATTTTAAGGAGCAGCCCGGGGGTAAATCCCGTATTGGGGGCTTTTCAAAAAACCCGGAACTAGGAGTGATTGCAATAGGCGAAATTCCTTATTCGCAACTTCTTCCTGCATTTTTAGGAATTTCCTCTCCTCTTGCGATCCAGATTGGCATCATGGCGATCGCTGCTGGATTTTTTGCTAGCCTGTTTAACTACGGTTGGATCGCACTTCGCCTTCGAAGAATGCGCAGAGTATTTGAGCGCCTAAAAACCGGAAAGATCCCCGAATTTGTTCCAGGAAAAACCTCAAAAGACGAATTTGGCTTAGCCTTTAAATCACTTCAAGAAACTTGCGATTTTCTCCGCGGCTGGATCACTCAGCAAGGTCCGATGGCTAAATTTTCACGCATCAAAGACCCTGAGATTCTTGCGAAAGTTCAATTAGGCCAGCTCAACAACCTGGGCGAAAAAACCCATGCGGCTGTGTTGCACTGTCATCTTCACGGGCTCGACGCACTAGCAGCCCAAGCAAACGCGAAAAAATTGCTCGAAAATCTCAATCTGTTTAATGAAAATGTTTGTCAGGCCGTGGAGGGCGAAAACGGAATCGTTGATCGCATCTATGATGGCTCCATCGTAGCATTTTGGGGAGTTCCTCTCGCCTCACCCAATGACGTACACCGCGCCGTGCGAGCATGTATGAAGATCCGTGAGCATGTAGAGCAGCTCAATTTAGCTTTAATTAAAATGAATGTGCCTAAAATCCGCGCCGGAATTGGTTTACACTATGGAACCGTCCTGGTCGGCCAGGTGGGCACAAAAGACAAAAAAGAATATACCGCCATTGGCGAGCCACTCGAGGTCGCTTCTCGGATTCAGGCATTTGGCGAGGAACTTGGAACTGACTTTCTCATCACCGAAGCGGCAGTAAGACAGGCTGAAGCTAATTTTCAATTTGAAAAGGTAACTTCGGGAGATGATCTCACGCCGCCGCTCTATGAGCTTCCGTCCGTCTACTTAGGCGAGGAGCAAAATTTAGAAGCAGACCTCGCACAAATGGATCGCAAGGCCGTCAGAAGCGCCTAACCCTGTTTCTGAGCGCTTTTCAACTCTTCTACCATTCCTTTGAGTTTTCTATGCTCTTCTTCAAGTTTCTCAAGGGATTGCCTAAGTGTCCCAACGGATTCGGGCAAGGTGCCCGAAGTCCTAAGTTCTCCTAGTACTGAGAGTGCGGTGCGCTTAACGCGACCGTCCAGATCATTACTGTAAATCTTGTAAAGAATAGCGGAAGCCTCAGGAGCTTCAGCTTGAGCCAGTGAAGAAAGCAGGGCCATTCGAATTCTAAAATGGTCCTCGTCAGCTAAAACATTAAGATGAGAAATAATTTTTGCACGCTCCGAGCCGCTAGCCGTCTTTGCGATTCTACCTAAAGCTACAATCGACTGGGTTCTCGCGTCGAGCGGCGAGCCCTTGCGCGAGGCTGCCATCAACGCATCTAACGCTTTAGGTCTCTCACCGCGCCCAATTCCGGGCAACTCGACAATCCCGCGGTACGCACCGCCCCGAATTAAATCACGATACGAATTTTTCGCAGTCTGCAAGATCAAAAATTTCTCGACTTCATCTATTTCAGAATTCGTAAGTGGATGAACCGATCGGCCCTTGGCAGTGCCAAATGCCGCAGTAGCCTCGCCCTCAACATAATAGCTTTCATCTTTCTCGGCTAACGGCTTAAGCGCCGTACCGACATCCGCATCTTTATACGAGCCCAACGCCGCGACTACTGCTTTTCTCCCTTTCGGACTCTTAGTCTTGAGTCCTCGAATCAGAAGTTCTTTTGCCTTTTCACTTCTGATATCAGAAAGCGCTTTTGCCGCCTCGACTTGTACTCCCCAAAACTTGTCCTCGACAATAGCCTTGCCAATCACTTCGATAATTTCAGGATCGGCGATTTTTGTCAGCTCTTGAATCGCTTCGATCCTCGCCATGCAATCCGGATCATTTGCCAATTGGTAGAGGAGCATTTCTTTGGGACGGGGAAATTTCGTGGTCTTTGGAATTGAATTAAGCGCATCAAACCTGGCCATGAGCGGTTTAGAGGGCATCGACAAAAATAGCCGCTCCTTGGCCGAGCAAATTTCGATTTTCTGGGTGATCTTCTTTCCGCCTTCTAAGGTCATTTCGAGAACGGCAGGAAGTTGAAAAAGGGGGGTCAACGCCCCGTCCACGGTAACGGACGCCTGGCCGCAAATTTGCTTTTGCTCAATCACGAATTCAGCCATTTTCGTGTCATCGTGCCACGAATAAGTCAGTTCAAACTCAGGGTATCCTGCCGAAAAAATCCATTGGTCAAAAACCCGCCTCAGATTTTTTCCGGTCGCGTCCTCAATCGCACGAATGAGATCCAGTGTTTCGACATTTTGCCCACGGTGCCGTGTGACATAAAGGTTAATGGATTTCCAAAATAAATCTTCGCCCAAGATCTGCCTAATTAAGTTAAGAACCAAGCCGCCTTTTTGGTAAAGATGGGTATCGAACAAATCGATGGGCTCAATATAGGTATTACAGACGATCGGCCTTCGATAATGACTTTGATCATCCTCTAAATATTCTTTCCAGTCTTGGAATGCGTAATATTTTGCTTCTTCTACGCCGCCCCCCTCACCTGTGTAATTTTCAATCCACACGCGCTCCATAAAAGTGGCAAAGCCTTCGTTAAGCCAGCCATGCGACCAGTCGCGACAGGTCAGAAGATCGCCAAACCACTGGTGAGCAAGCTCATGCGAAACAAGGGGGTCGCTCGAAAAATCGATATGTGCCCGCGCGTCGTGTAACGTGAGATCCGTTTGAGTCGTTGCCGAAGTGTTTTCCATTCCACCGAAAATAAAATCCTGAACCGCGATCTGCGAATATTTTTCGTAGGGGTACTTTACTCCCGTTTTCTTCTCAAAAACTTCGATCATCTTGGGTGTGTTCGAAAAAGCGCGTTTGCCGTCTTCTTCGCGCCCCGGAGCTACAAAATATTGAATAGGAAGTCCGTTCGGACCTTTGTCCTCCCATGCGGCAAACTCAGCCACAGCAAGCGAAATCAAATAGGTGACATGCGGAGTGCCGAGCCTGTAATGAAATCGAGTGCTCGTGCCTTCGTCCTTTTTAGATAAGAGCGCGCCATTTGAAACAGCCGTAAATCCCTTGGGCACGGTCGCGATGATTTCACTCGTAGCTTTTTGGTTGGGATAATCAAAAGTGGGAAACCAATACCGGCTGTCCTCATCCTGGCCCTGCGACCAGACTTGATAGGGTTTATTAGGATAATCTTTATCAGGTCCCGTGAAATAAAGTCCGCGCCTTGAATTTGTAAGTGAGTAGTTAACCGTAAATTCGATGGACTCTCCCACCGGGGCTTCAGTCGAAAGCTCAATCCAAAGAGTATGACCATCGATGCTATGCTTGGTCGGTTTTCCGGAGAGAAGGGTCTCGTGTATTTTTAATCCAATTTGATCAAGCTTGATTCTCTTTTGCCCGGGCGAAATGACTCGCACGCGATGGGTAACAGAGCCTTTAAGCGTTTTTGCTTTGGGATCGACTGCCACGTCCAAGGTAATATGCTCTGATCGAAATGGGAGGTCTGGCGCGTAATGGGGTTCGGCACCAGGAACTGCAAAGGGCTTTCGACCGCTAGCCGCGCCTTTAAATTCCCACTCGCATCGTTTACAGAAATTACGTTCTCGGGTTGATCCAGTCATGATTTCTTGCCGCCTTGAGAGTGAAAATCATTAGCAAAAACTCTTTCGCTCGTCATCGGAGAAAAATAGCACTCTATAGTCATTAATCACATAATTTTAGATTGAAAATTTTAAATGAGGAGATATAACCCGGGGCGACATGAAACCTTTGCGAATCGAAAAGCTCACTGAAAAAAATTTTAAAGACTTCGAAACCTGAGCCAACCCGGCTGGGAACGATCGCTTTTTGTACTCCCCCTGGCATAGGCCGTGCATTTTTATTAGACCATCTATATTTGCAATAGGCTGCGCTAGGGAGCACTGAGATGACGCTTTTTCGATCAGAAATTAGACACCTGTTTACTTTGTGTACACTCGTATTGGCGTTTGAGAACGCTCGGGGTGCTGAAACACTTTACCCCACTCAATCAGGACAGCAGCCTTGTGATGAAAATGGGCAAAAAATTATAAATGGTCTCGAAAAGTCCTTAAAAGATCCTGCACAAATCATTAATATCATCCTTACCTCGTTTGTTGATCTAGGCGCATCTCGAAAGTTTGAACTTAAAGGAACGATCCTCAGAGACGATCAGAAATCTCTGGCAATTTTAGAAGATCGGCAGTCTCAGGAGCAAAAGATACTTCGACTGAACTCTGCTATTTCTGACATGGGTGCCTTAGTCGAAATTACCTCCAAATACATCGTCATTGAAAAAGATGGAAAATTTGAACGCCTCTTTTTACTTCAAGGACCGATTCAATTTCCGGGCACAACTCCGCTGCCCGTCACTGCAGCCGCGAAAGCCGCAAGCCCAGCCCAGGCCGCATCGGGCAATGTGATTAAAAGTACGGTCGACCGAAGACAAGTCGATCAAGCCACGAGTGATTTACCTAAATTACTCACACAAGCAAGCGGTACGCTCGTGATTAACACTGCGCCCGGAGGCATGAGTGGGTTTCGAATGAATTCGATTAGTTCTTCGAGTTTTTTTGAAAAAATAGGACTGCAAGCGGGTGACCTCCTGCAAAAGGTAAATGGAGTCGAGGTAAAAGACGCAGGCGCGATGCTCAATTTGTTTCAACAGCTTCGAAATGAAAACAATGTCAAGGTCGACTTGATTCGTGGCGGTAAACCTTCCACGATGTCATTCGAAATTAGATAGAGCGGTTTTCACAGGCGCTTTCACTCCACGTACCCAAGCTCATCTAAAATTTTTCCAGGATTCACGCTTTCCACCCGGTTAAAAAGCGTAACAGACGTATCACAACGATCCGTAAAAATTCCGTCGACACCCAAAGTGTAAAACAGCCACTGCGCGGCTCCTGGGTTCATAGTATAAGTGTGAACCATGAGCCCTGCATCGTGGGCCTGACTAATGAGTTTAGGAAACTGCCACAAAATACTAACCATCGAAAAAAAATCGCTTCCGAACAAATTTCCAGCGGGCCCGATGCCTGAAGCCTCGACGCTCTTGGCTGTTTCAACGACTTTTTTATAACGGCCGTCTTCGTCGTGACTTACCAATAAAACACGGGGCACTTCAGGCGCGAGTTCTCGAGCTATTTGAAGACTCTCCACGCTATAGGACTGAAAAATGAGACGAGGCTTGACGTCACTTCGAGGCGGTCGCCCCGTAATCCACCCCTCAGCACGAAGCAGATCCACGGTCTCTTTTTCGATACCGGGATAAAACTCGGGATTTTTGAATTCGAGATAAATCCCTGGGTTATTTTTTCCGCTCTGAGCGATAGCCAGAACTTCTAAAAGTAATAATACTCTTTGTCCAGAAAAACTCTTTCGTGCCCGTTTGGGTTTCGCTAAATTAAACGAAGTCCCAGCGTCTAATCCCCGAATTTGGTCCCAGAAAAAATTTCTTAACTCGTAGCCCTCCTCCGGCAATCCAGGATAAATCTCCCGAACATTAGTTGTTCGAACGAGCGAGGGATCGTGAAAGGCTATGAGCACTCCATCTTGTGTGCGCTGAACGTCGAGCTCTAAATAATCTGCGCCGAGCTCCCGAGCGAGCTCATACGAGGGCCGGGTTTCTTCAGGTGCAAGTCCGGAGGCTCCCCGATGCGCGATGATCGTGGGGTAAGGCATTGCCGGAATCGGACCAGCAGGGTGTGGACCCATGGCGTGGGCAAACGACCCGAAAAAAACTGAGGCCAGAGTGATTATATAATTGGGAGAGGTTTTCAATTTTACCCCTAGTTTCACTGACCGGTATTTAAACTAATTTTTCTGACAGTTTTTTAGGGCAGCTTTTAACTCGCTCGAACTCGTTAGCATTCCAAAGAAAATAGAAGAGTTGTCTCTCCTCAATCTAGATACGTGCACCGAAAGTTCAGTCAGAGTTCTTGCAGAGGATTCTGAGGCAATACATGTATCACCTCGAACGGAGTTGTTTCTTACTTCACCGGCAAATCTGCCTAACGTTCCAGAAAGCACGTCCATGATATTTGAGCTTGAGGAGATCAATTGAGTCAGTAACTCGCTGCTTGCCGTTTCTTCATCAATCACTTTTTTCATGCAATCATAATCGAGAGTCGTCGCCATCGCGGATTGAGATAAAAGAGCAATTGCCAGAAATAGACCCGGTTTCTTAACCATAAAAATTCTCCTTAAAAATGGATTGAACTAGGCATGCATATATGAAAAATGATGCATAATGTCAATTATTTAATATTTTGGAATTGTTGAATTATAGCGAACAATTCGACTGTGAAATCTTTTCGATTTGCTCTGTAATATCAGAAATCTTTTTAAGCATGGGCTGCCGCTTTCCTGCCAGTGCCAATCCATGAAGAACTACGAAATCATTCGCGATTTGTCCAATCTCGCGCCGTAACGGGCGGTTTTTAGGCTCATCTTCCACCAGGTCTAAATAATCTTGGGTTTGCTTTAACTTTGCGTGAGACCACTTGGTCCAGAGATTGCGCTCACTTTCATCTAACTGCGCTTTCTGGGAGGGCTCAATTCGCACAGTCGCAATCGCGCGGTCACCCCCTTGAGATGGCTGCCCAGGACCTGATAGGCCCGCCACTGCGCTATCAAGCTCCACTTTAAACGCAGGGAGCCTCTCCT
>CAYJBA010000016.1:0-15746 GCA_964367865.1 uncultured Bacteriovoracaceae bacterium
TAAAACTGTATGCCCCGTTTCAGCGGCTTTAATCGCCATCTGAATGCTTTCGGCATCTCTCATTTCACCTACTAAGATGACATCGGGATCTTGTCTTAACGCCGCTCGAAGCGCTTCGGAAAAAGATCCGGTGTCTCTGCCTACTTCGCGCTGGGTGACGCGTGCACGCAGGGGTTTGTGGATAAACTCAATTGGATCCTCAATCGTAATGATATGGATCGGAAAGTTCGCATTAAGATGATTGACCATCGCCGCAAGTGTCGTGCTCTTTCCCGCTCCTGTAGTTCCTGTGATCAATACTAACGCACGCTGGAGTTCGGTCATTTGTTTGACTACGTTCGAAAACTGGAGTTCTTCAAGCGTCGGAATTTTAAGGGGCACAAGGCGCATGACAGCTCCAACGGAGCCATCTACTTTAAATAAGTTAAATCGAAAGCGGCATTTTCCTTGAAAATCAATCGAGCCGTCCAGTTCGTAAGTAGATTCAAATTTTTGTCGGGCCATTTCGTTTGGAAGTAAGTAGGCAATCACCTCTCGCATCATTTCAGTGGTAAACGGCGGCATTTTAACGTTTGCGAGTCGTCCATTTTTTCGAAATGAAGGTGGATTTCCTACGCGAAAGTGAATATCACTGGCGTTCAATTTAAGCGCATAATGGAGCAGATCGTCGATCTTCTGGTGTAAGGTACCCATCTCCTAGCTTATCGGAATCTAAGCAAATGAATTGAACAGGTACTTGAATAAAATTAGTTCCCCAATTAAACAAAAAAACTCAGTAATTACAAAATATTATGCCTGAAATCCACCTGGGCGTATTTTCGGAGGGTCTCCGATTTTCCAGTGACCGAATTAAAGACGCTTAAGATCACTAAATGTTCCGTCATTTCAGTGATGGTAGCAGGAGCGGTAGGCGAAGATTGAGTGCAATTGAGCGATTCGGAAATTGAAAACAGCTCATAAAAAAGCCTTTCGAGGACGTCTCCTATCCTCGCATGACTAATTGCGTCAACAATGAAAAATCATGATTTAGACTGGGGATTATTAAGGGTTTTTCTAAACCGAAGCTTGAACCAAGTCCGCTGTGATGGTATTGAAATACCCCTCGTGCGGGCTTCGGTTTATCTCGTATTATTGCATTTTCCGATTCTTAACCGAAACGGAGCGATTGTGACCACGGCCGTGACTAACATGGACATCCATGATATCTCGCGCACTGCACGAACGTTTGGAGTAAAAAAATATTTTTTAGTTACTCCGATCGAAGATCAGCGGGCATTGGTCGATCGAATTCTGAGTCATTGGAAAAAGGATTCATCGCTTAAATACCATCCGGATCGCTTTGAAGCGGTTTCATTGATCCGGTTGGCGCGTGATTTTAACGAAGTAAAAGCCGCTGTAGAGGCTGAGTGTGGTGAGAAACCAGAAGTGGTTCTGACTGACGCAAAGGCTTTTCCGAGCTCTGTGAGTTACGCTGATTATCGGCGCGAACTTTCAGACCCCGCTCGATCAAGACCCGTAATTGTGGTTTTGGGAACGGGATGGGGAGTTTCGGATTCCTTTTATCCCGAGGTGGATCGGATTCTAGCTCCGATTTACGGGCCAGAAGGAAGTGAGGGGTATAACCACCTCTCTGTTCGAGCAGCTGCCGCAACAATATTGGATCGGCTGCTCGGGCTATAACCGGTTTCGCAGGAGTATTAAAAAAAACTCTAGTGAAACGTCAAATTGCTAGGCGTATGAATTGTAGTTATCCCGCCAAAGATTTGGGCGGATTTGGAGTGAAAAATGGCAACGACAAAAACTAAATACCGTAGAACTACGAAGAGCAGATATGTTGGGCTGAGTGGCTTAGATGCTCGGATGGCTTTGATTGAAAATCCCATGCTTAGAAAAGACCTTCCTGAATTTAAGTCTGGCGACACCGTAAAAGTTCACGTCAAGATTAAAGAAGGTGAAAAAGAACGTATTCAAATTTACGAAGGCGTTGTGATCGCCCGCTCCAATCGGGGTGCTGGAAAATCGTTCACTGTTAGAAAAATGTCCCACGGCGTGGGAGTCGAGAGAATGTTTTTAGCCTCTTCTCCAAAAGTCGCAAAAATTGAAGTCGCTGAAGTCGGTCGCGTTCGCCGCTCCAAACTTTATTATTTGAGAGCACTAGAAGGCAAGGCTGCGCGCATTGACCGCGAGCTGGACGTTACAAGTGACGGCGTCACGCCATCGAGCAAGAGCTAAAGTCTGGCTTTGGATTTTGAGTTTGAAATTCGAGCAGGACATCCGTCTTTCCACGTTGCTGGAGTAGACGAGGTGGGGCGCGGGTGCCTCGCAGGCCCCGTGGTGGCTGCAGCCGTTATTCCGGGTGCAGTTTTAAATTTCGAATTGGATCCCTGGCTAAGTAAAATCAACGATAGCAAGTTAGTTAAGTCTGAGGTGAGAGAACAACTTGCCCCGCTCATTCGTGGGTGGGCCATTGCCTATGCAGTGGGTACAGCGAGCGTTGAGGAAATCGACCAAATTAATATTTATCATGCGGCGCATTTAGCGATGAAACGAGCTATCGAAGCGTTGCCGATAAAACCGGCACATGTCTTAATAGACGGCAACGCACTTCCGAAGGCCCTGTCTTGCGCCGCAACTGCAATAGTCAAAGGCGATTCGAAAGTGATCAGTATTGCAGCTGCCTCGATTCTCGCTAAAGTTTGGCGCGATGAACGGATGAAGGAGTTAGAATCCCAGTTTCCGGGTTATGGTTTAGCCACGCATAAGGGGTATTCGACGCCACAGCACGTAAAAGCGCTTCGTGAAAAGGGAGTCACCATCGCGCACCGCAAAAGCTTTGGGCCCGTGGCTGCGCTTCTCTCCTTGCGTCCTAGTCTTTTTTGAACCAATCTCATTGAACTCAAAGGGGGACTTTACATGATTCGTACTTTTGCTTCTGCGCTGGTTTTTCTTTTTCTCCTATCCCATATGGGCTTTGCATCTTGGCGGGTTCAGTCGATTCGAGACGCTGAGAAGACTCGCGTGTTGTCAGTTAAACCTATGGACCGCGCTATCCCCGAAGGCAAAAAAGTGGTGCGGACCATCCCTCGTTTTTTGTATGAAGACCTAGCGCCCTCTGCCGAGATATTTGAGGAGACATGGTTTAGCGACGAAACCGTCCCGCAGTCTTATGTCGAATATTTTGAGGCTCATGTTGATCGGTCATCCATTCCGGGCAACGAAGTCCGAATTCTGGCCGAGCAAGGCCCTCCCTCTAATCGGATTAATTTAACGATGGTAGGGGATGGATATACGTTCGAACAAAAAGAAAAATTCTTTGCTGATGCGAAGCGATTAAAAGACGATTTATTTGCCCAATCTACCTTTCACTCTTATTTGCCTTTATTTAATGTCTACGCAGTGTTTGTGCCTTCAAAAGAATCCGGAATTACTGACGGAAATCATGTGAGGGACACAGCTCTGGGTTTATATCGCACGCCACCCGGTTCTAAGCGGGCCATCATTCCGGGTCATGAAGACGTGATTGACCAAGCAATCGCCTTGGCTCCAGCATCGGATTATCCGATTCTGATCGCCAACGATGATTTTTACGGTGGCTTAGGAGGCCAATACGCAATTACAACTCGTTCTGTGGTCAGCGGTCAAATCGTTTTGCGACATGAACTGGGTCATAATTTTGGACAAGTAGGCGAAGAATACGATGGTGGAATGATTTATACCGGCGCGAACCATTCATCCAGCTCTGATGTTTCTTGGAAGCAATGGATTGAAGGTCCCACGACTGCTTTTGAGTCCAAGATTTTAAGCGGAAATTATTTATGGCTCAATCTTTCAACCCAATCCGCGCAAATAAAATTTAAGTTTCCGGCGCAGCAAGGGAGTGAGCCCTATTTTTTTGAAGTTTTATTAAGTTCGGTAGGGTGGGAAACCTCCGAAGACGTTTTTGCGTATCTGGATGGTAATCGTGTTGCCATGAAAGGAATCTATACAGAAGACAGAAGTTTTTTTACCTTAGACATGGACCGAACGATTGCTCCAGGCGCGCACGTACTAGAGTTTCGTGAAAATGTTCATGATCGCGACAATGTCCTCGCGTTCGCTGAAGTCTACGCCCATAGCCCTGGGTTTGATTTTACTCATGGGAAAATTGCTGCCTTTACAAATTTTAATCAAACTCTTTCTAAAGTAGGATACCGCCCAACTTTTGATACCTGTTTGATGCGCAATATGCTTTCTAAGGAGTTCTGCTCTGTAGATCAAGAAAACATGTGGCAGAGATTTTTAGATCGAGTATCACTGATCGAAGGGGTATCCGTTACCGGAAAAGAAAAGTCTGCGGAAATTTCACTTCAAGCGCCGCGGTTAGAGGGAATGGAAATCCATTGGTACCAAGTCGACCACCTAGGTCAAGAAAAAGAACTCAAGCGCGTCGCTGGAGAGTTCAACTGGATTGCTGAACTTTCGGAGCGTGGAACATATCGTGTTCGGGCACAGTTCAGAACAAAAGAGGTCCGAAAGTATTCGGATCGTTTTGCCGGCTCGCGGGATTTCGTTATTCGGTTTTAAATTGGGCTAAACCACGATTTCGCAAATATGATTTAGGCAATATTTGCCGGGCTTCGAAAACCGGCATTGTTTGCTAAAATACTGGGGATGCAGTCGGTCTGGGAATCGTCCGAAAATCATTCAAAGCGGTATATCACTATTGCGGGTTTTGGCCTGTTGGGACTCCTTTCTTTTTTTGCAGGTTTTTACCAAGACGCAATTACCACCCGTCTAATCCTCATGCTTCTATTGGCGTGCTTAGCTTCGCTATTTGTGATGATTCCGGACCGTTGGGCGTTGCGCTTGATGTTTTTGTATTTGAGCTTTGAAGGGATGGCAAAGCTCTTAACGGGTTATAATCCGGTGATTCACGTGGGTATGGATCTTTTAATGTTGGTCCTAACGGCTAAATGTTTCATTCTGTTAGTCGTTCGAAAAAGAAATTTTCCGCAGCATTACCCACCCCTCGTGGGCCTTTTTATATTGCACTTTATTTGGTTTTTTATTCAATTTGCAAACCCAAACACTCTGGGGATAGTGCCCTCACTAGCTGCCGCGAAGATTTACATTACGATGAATCTTCTTTTTGCTTATGGTTTTTACTTAGCCAATGACCCCAAGGAACTCGAAATATTTTTCTATCCCTGGATCATCGGTGCCGTCGTAAATATAGCGCTGGGTCTTTATCAAGCGCACATCGGCCCGCTGAGTGTACTTGGGCTAAGTCCGTCCTATGCTTGGGTGTTACAAAAATACGAAGGCTACGCATTTCGTCCTTTCGGCACGAGCAGTCAGCCAGGGGGAGCGGGGATGTTTGTGCAGTTGTCGTTCATGTTCGTATTGTATTTTGTTCTTTCGAAAGGCCCTGCGATTAAGCGATTATTGCTTGCGGCTATTATTCCTTTAGGAATTATGCTTCTCCTTTTTTGCCAGGTACGCGTTTTACTCTTTAAGATCATAATCGGCACTTCTATTTTCGTATTTCTCAATGTGTTTTATCTTCAAGGCCGCGCGAGGCGACGATTACTCATCGGGATTCCTACCATTGCCGGATTGATGCTGGTTTCGATGCCTTTTTTAACCCAGTTTTGGTTAACGGCCAGAGACGAAAACGTGCTAGCCATGGAAAGAACTCTTTCTGTATTTGATGTTCAAAGAATTCGCGAATCTCGATCTGGAACATTAGACCGTATTATTACATTCGCTAAAATGGTGCCGTTCGGTGCTGGACTTTCAAGAACAGGCTCCGCCGGCGAGGTATTCGCAAAAAAAACTACAGAAAAGGAAAGCGACCCCTTTTTGAGAGGGGTGCTCTTTACAGATAATTTTTGGGCCTCCACAATTGCAGATATCGGAATCCCCGGTTCCTTTATTCTCACTTTAATTGTTTTAATAATCCTATTGAGGGCGTTTCGTGGGATTCGCGAGTGTGCGGACTCTCAGACGCGGCTTCTTCAAATCACGCTTTTTTCGAGCTTAGTCATGTTAATGTTTGGCGCCTGGGGGTCTGAGGCCATATTGTACAATCCAGAGGCCGCGTTTTTTTGGTTCTTTGGCGGAGCAGCTCAGCGAATACGGATCTGGCCGTTTGAGAAATTCGAGTAAAGAATGGGTGGGGGGAGCAACTCCTAACTCATCAGTGTCCGTGTGGAACCGCTTTGCGCGCACTACGAACCATATTTATGATAAAGCCTAAGAGCGCCGTAGAAAAAATCGCCATTACTCCGCAAATGATCCAAACGGTTTGAGTAGCGGAACTTTTTATTTCAAAAACGTATTGGTTAATCCGATCGATTTCAGTCGAAATAATCGAGGAAAGCTCTTCGGTCGCACTTAAAGCCGCCGCCATGAGTTCAGCGACATTGATTCCATATTGCCCTGTAGCGGCTCTTTTAACGATACTTCGGTAGCTAATATCAATTCTTTGCCAATAAAGATGACTTTCAAAGCGGTTGAGTCGCGTCTGACTCCCTTCTGAAACCGTAATTGACGGAGACTCAATATTAATAATGGTCCCGTTTTTGGAGCGAATGAGCGAGTCTAGCTGGTCATCGTCGATAGATTTATTTTCTGTAGCATAGGCTACGAGAAATGCTTTTGTTTTACCTACTGACTCCTTGGCAATTTCTAATGTATTTACACTTCTGATCATAGAGCTAAGCTTTTGAATATCGTTGGCATTCGCTATTTCTAGGTCCGTGTGTAGAGCCAAAGCCATGATGTAATTGCACTGCGAAATGATTTCTTCTATTGAGAGTTTATTTTCTAGAATCAAGGGGCGAGAAATACGAAAAAACCGGTTTGAAGCTTCAATAACGTGGTCAAAGGTTTTATGGTTTAAATCGATTTGGGTGTAGACTTCTTTTAGTTGCACAAATTGACTGTCTGTTTGAATTTGCTGCGCCTTGAGGTCTTCCTTTGTTGCTAGGTTGTTCTGAAAAAGTGTTGATAAGCTCTGCTCTTTTTGAAGTTCATTGATAAATAATGAAGTAACACGGACCGAAGCGATTCGAGTTAATGTATGCGTCGCTTCTTTGGCTCTAAGATAATTGATTCGGATGCCATAAAAAGCGCTCACAAAAAAAGCGAGCATCGGAACCGAGCCCATAATTACGATTTTATGTCCTAGACTCAACTTCATTGGCAACCTTTGGTGAACTTTAAGGTAATTGTTTATTGTACTTTATTGGAGTTATTCATTTTAGGCAATTTGATTGGCGAGCCGGATTTCAGGATAGCCTTAAGCTCGCATTGATTTTGCTTAAGGATTGAGCAATGAGCATACCTAGTCAGTGGGGAAGGGTGGCCGAAAATGAGGCCCTTGAGTTTTTTAAGGAGAAAACGAGGTCATCACTCCTTTGTCGCAATTTTCGGGCAAAAGGTGGCGAGATTGATCTTGTTTTTGAAGAAGAATTGGGGTCGGCAGGACCTTTAGAACTTGTCTTTGTCGAAGTCCGAGCTAGAGCCCTAGGGTCCGCAATTCGGGGCGTAGATAGCGTGGATTTTAAAAAGCGTACGAAGATCAAAAGGACCATACGGGCCTTTTTGTCGAGCTATCAAGGTCGCTGCCAGTCAATGAGATTTGACGTGCTTGACTGGGATGGGCGGGGTTGGCTTCATATTCGAAATCAAAGATTAGAGTAGCTATTGACCCGGAGGGTTACTCTTGAGATTCTTTATGAAATGGGCTTCGAGCGTCAATTCAGATTTTTTAGCCTTCTTATGACTTTAAACGCCGCTTTTTTATATACGAAGCCCACCTATGCCATGGATCGCGATGTCAGAACGGTCTTGGTCGCCGCCGCTTATGGCCTAATGGCAGGTACCGCCCTGGGCATTGTTTCGCTTCCGCTGACTCAAGACTCGCGTGGGATTTTTTTAGGGAGCTCCATGGGTCTTTATTTAGGTACTGCGGTCGGCTTTTACCATGTCGGAAGTCGTGAGGATGCTGAAAATCCGCTGAGGCAGGGGGCTCAGAGGTGGCCGGAATTTCATCCTGTCGACTTCGCGCAAGCCCCTATTAGTCCGAAAAAATTGGAGCGAAAAATACCGATTTTTTCAGCCGTTGTATTTAGGTTTTGACAGTTGCAAGAACTGGTCGCCCGCGTCCAGCTGCCCGATGCCTGAACTGTGCCTCATTGATCCATCGGTTTTTTGCCGGAGGGCATCAATTCATCGAAAAAGTCGAAAAGGGCATCTTCATCAAACGCTTTGATCACGCGCTTAAACTCGCTCCTTACATTATGATATTGTGGGCGACTTGGCGAAATGGCGTTGAATTCTTTAAGGGTCTGTACGAAGGAGGAGATGCCGCTTGACCCAACAAATTCGAGTTTTTCGAAATTAAAAATGATCTTACTGGGAGTCGAATCGGTATTGGCGTGTTTGATGATACGGCTCAAATCCTCGCGAAATGGAATATGGGTCTAGAAGTCGAGTCTACCGTTTAAGGAAACAAAAATCGTGTCGCCAATTTTTTTCATCTGCGTTTTCATTTGAAAGTGGCCTCCCGCCAACACTATTATCGGTGACACTATGATAAGAACCAAGAGGCAGGATTTACCCACCGGGCTTTGGATCGTCGCAACTCCCATTGGCAACTTAGGCGATATGAGTCTCCGAGCTCAAGAAGCGCTTCAAACTGCAGATGTAATTTTATGCGAGGATACGAGGCGGACTGCGCAGTTACTCTCGGGTCTCCATTTGACTCGGACCGGTAAACTCGAGCGACTGGACGCCCATGCTACTAGAAGTCATATTGATCGATGGGTTGACCAGCTGAAAGACGGAGCGTCCATCGCTTTAGTTACAGACGGCGGCACTCCGGGGATCAGCGACCCTGGTTCTTCGTTTGTAGCGGCAGCGAGACTGGGTGGCGTGCGGATTACCCCTGTGCCAGGACCATCCGCAGTTACTGCGCTCTTAAGTGTAGCCGGAATGAGCGCAACCGATTTTCAGTTTTTAGGGTTTTTTCCACGCAAAACAACTGAGGGCCAAGAAGTGCTCAACCAACTCACTCAGAGCCATGCTCCGGCTATTACGATTTGGTACGAAAGCCCAAAGAGAATTCGTAAAACCTTAGAATTATTGGCTCTAAACCACCCCGAAGCGCAGGTCGTAGCCGCAAAAGAGCTCACTAAAGTCTTCGAAAAGTTCTTTTCAGGCACGTCCGTTCAGGTCCGAAATCAAGTTGTCATTGAAACCGAGACTGAAGGTGAGTTGGGTGAGTGGTGTTTTGCTGTTTTTTTGCCGACAGAAGTTCGTCGCTCCGAACAAAGTTCAGATTGGGTTAAGGCACTTCATTGTTTACTAGATGCTCGGGTTTTAGCTTCTGAAGCCGCGAGACAGGTGAGCCAGCATTTTGGCGCGCCTAAAAAAGAGGTTTACGAAGCAGCGCTTAAATTTTTAGGAAAAAAATATTAGCATGGGGGGATTGACCCCCGGACGAACCTCTCTCAAACTTAATAGTGTGGTTGTGGAATGAATCCATGGATGGATTCGGGGAGAAAGAATTTTTCCGCTCTCGTGGGCCTCGGTGAAGTCAGGAAGACGATCATCGAGGCATTTTTTTCACCCTTCACATCTTAAAGTTTCTTGAGGTTGGCAGGAAGCCCGCCTTTTTTTAGCTTTGGCTGGAGGCCCGGTGACAACGAGAAGATCTTCTCGGATCTCAAGTAATAAGGGCGCCGCGCTGCTGTCTTTTTCCACTAAAAATCAAAAGCTAACAGATACGATTGAACGGGTTCGAGGTCTTGAGCTTGAGATAGCGGTTGTACTCAGTGAAATGCAAGAAAAGGTTCGGCAACTCGAGATCTTGAATCGATTTTCGAGTTTAATTAATTCGACGTTAGAAACCTCGATTGTTCGAGAAAAGGCCCTAGAAGCCACTTGCGAACTCTTGGGATGCGAAACAGCCTCTCTTTACCTAGTCGACAAGAAAACTTCTGAATTATTTTGGGAATCTGCATTAGGAGAAGCCGGGATGAAGCTAAAAAGTTCGTTTCGACTTCCGATCGATAATCGATCTATCGCCGGATATGTTGCGATGACAGGAGAGAGTCTAGTCGTTAACGATGTTGAAAATGATCCACGCTACTTCAAAAAAGCTAAGAAGCGGGGTGGCTTTAAAACAAAATCGATGGTTTGTGTTCCTCTCAAGTCAAAGGACCGAACTATTGGGGTTCTTCAGGCGCTCAATAAAATTTCGAGTTCAGTTCGGAGATCCTCGAGGTATCCTTGGGCTGAGTTTTTGGATACGGATCAGACCCTATTAGAAACACTGAGCCATCAAGTAGCAATCGCCGTAGAAAATGCCGAGCTCTACGAAAGCCTAAAAAAGAACTTCTTTGATACAGTCGAGGCACTCGCAGAAGCGATTGAAAAAAAGGACCGATATACGGGGGGTCATACCAAGAGGGTAGTTCATTACTCCGTTTGTATCGCCAAACATCTCAATTTAACCCATGAACAGCTTGAACGTATTAGGTTAGGCGCAATCCTTCATGACGTGGGTAAAATAGGGATTGAAGATAAAGTCTTGAAGAAACAGTCACAGCTCGATTCTGAAGAGTGGAAAGTCATGCAAACTCATCCAGATATTGGGTACGACATTATGAGCCGAGTAGAAGGATTGCGGGACGTTATAGGGGGTATGAGATACCATCACGAACGTTACGACGGGGGGGGCTATCCCCTGGGCCTAAAGGGTCAGGAAATCCCGCTCCTTGCCCGTATCATTTCAGTTGCCGACACGTATGATGCGATGGTGAGCACCCGCCCTTACCGTAAGGGACTTGACCCGAAAGTCGCATATGAAGAGATTGTGAAGCACAGCGGCAAACAGTTTGACCCTGAAGTCGTCGATGCATTTAAAAGAGCTTTTCAGGTAGAGAAAATGGGGCGAGGTTCTGGGGGTTCAACCTTAGCGAATTGCGACTGAAGTTTCATTGATTCTCCGCGAAATGCCTGTTAAATTTCGGCCATAATCTATGGCATGGTTTGACGATCTAAAGACACCGAGGATTAAGGCTCAGGTTACCGAAAGAACTGCAAAAGTTCCTGAGGGGCTGTGGGTCAAATGTTCTCAGTGTGGCGAAATTCTTCAGTCCAAGGTTCTAAAAGAAAATTTGCATGTTTGCCCCGAGTGCCAACATCATTTTAGAATGTCCGCGGCTGAACGTATTTCGATGCTGACTGATGATGGAACTTTTGACGAATACTCCGAAGATCTGGTCTCAACTGACCCCCTCGAATTTGACGACACCAAACCCTACAAGGCTAGATTGAGATCTGCGGCGAGCACGACAGGTATTCGAGATGCATTTGTCGTCGGACGAGCGAAGCTTCAAGGTCTCTCCTACCATTTGGGTGTATTTGAATTTAAGTTCATGGGCGGAAGCATGGGGATCGTCGTTGGAGAAAAGGTCGCAAGACTTTTTGAAGCGGCATTAGAATCAAAATTGCCAGCTGTCATCGTTTCGTCCTCGGGTGGCGCGCGCATGCAAGAAGGAATTTTATCATTGATGCAGATGGCGAAAACGACGTCGCTTATTTCTAAGATGAGGCAAAAGGGGATTCCCTATATTTCGGTTGTGGCTGATCCTACGACGGGCGGCGTTGCTGCATCTTTTGCGATGTTGGGAGATGTAATTTTAGCTGAACCCGCCGCACTCGTTGGTTTTGCAGGACCCAGGGTTATTGAGCAGACCATTCGTCAGCAATTGCCTGCTGGATTTCAGAGAAGCGAATTTTTGCTTAAGCACGGGTTTTTAGATCGGATTGTTCCTCGTAAGGAGTTGAGCGCGGAACTACGTGAATGGATGTGGCGGTTGGGGCGTCATACGTGCAACTTCTCCTCAAAAATATAAAAACTCTGATTTACGTATTTACCGCTCTTCTTCTTTTCGTTTTCGAAACTCCTGTGTACGCGATTGAAGAATCGGAGCCCTTACATTTTTCTGCTGACAAACAAATTTGGGACCGTCGCAATAACAAAGTAGAGCTCATTGGACACGCGGTGGTCAGTCAGCTCTCCGAAAAGTTAAACGCAAACCACGCTGTACTCGACCTAACGAGTAGGACAGTTGATGCGACTGGAGATTGCGTATATGTCTCCCAGGACGTGGTCATTAACTCTGACGAAATGCATTTTAACCTCGATACGCATACTGGAACGATTGTCGGCGGCCGCGTATCCCATGAGAGATTTACACTTTCGGGTGAGCGGATAAATAAGTTGGGCGATGGACGCTTTCAAACGCACTGGGGCGAATATTCAACCTGTCGCGACTGTCCTAGAAGTTGGGCGTTTCAGGCACGAGACGTGGATCTTGAGCTGGGAGGTTACGCCTACATCACTGATGTCACCGCTAAATTTAAAGATGCCCCGGCTTTTTGGGCTCCTTATATGATTTTGCCCCTCAAGACAAAAAGACAATCCGGATTGCTTTTTCCGCGAATTCAACTGGACGGTACATTTGGATTTGTCTTCGTTCAGCCTTATTTTTGGGCGATTGGACGAAGTGCGGATATGACCCTTGGACTTGGAACCTACACCGAAAAAGGTAGGCGGGTAGAATGGGAAGGGCGCTATGCACTTAGCCCCAAGAGCGGCGGACAAGCAAATTTCTATCATATTCACGATGAACGCTTTAAAGATCGCCCCAATCGTTGGTCATTTGCGCTGGAGCAAACTCAAGAGTTCTCCTCCGTTTTTGGCGAAAAATTTAGACTCACAGAAGTGTCAGATAACCTTTATCCACTCACTTACTTGGCGGATTCGAACCGGGGGGCCGATCTTGTTCTCCGAAGCGATATTGTTTTTAACTACGGTTCTTCGGATGTGAGCGCCTATATCCTTGGAACACGCTATAGAAATGTGTTTCCAACAAACCCTCCTCCTGATCTCAATGGATCTGACTTAACTCAGCAAAAACTCGATTTTGACCCAAAGACTGTGCAAGTTTTGCCTCGGGCAGTATTTACGACTAATGACAAGCCGCTTTTGGGTTCGCCTCTGATGGGAGGTTTAACTTTAGGAATTTCGAATTTTACTCGCACCGGTGATGCATTTGACCATAACTTTGATCAGCATCCAGAGCGAGATCTGAGTGGAATATTTGTCGTGCCACCCTTTAGGCCTGGTATTGATCCACTACGAAAATCTACCCGTTTTTCTGCAAGTCCATCCCTTTATACCACATTAAGACCTTTTGATATTTTCTCGATTGTCCCTTCTGCAAAATATCAGTCTTATTTTTATAGCTTTCACACCCAAAATGGGGTGCCCAATCTATTTCGGGGCTATTTACTGACCCAGGTCGAACTCAATGCCCAGCTTGAAAGGATTTATGATTTTCCAGACGATCCCGTCACACCGCGAGCCAAACATTTAATTCGACCCAATCTGACGTACTCTCGAATTCCATTTGTCAGAGAAGATCAGGAGCATCCGTTTATGCGTCAGATCTCAGTGGCTAAAACAAATAAAGTGTCAGGTTATTATTTTGACAATTACGATGTAGTTCCCATTCGCGGCGATCCTTTTTCAAACAACTATTTTGTGCCTTTGGGCCATTCAATATCCTACGGGATGACTACCCAGTGGATTCGTCGGAGAGGTAAGGTCGATGACCTTGTGCCTACTTACCAGACAGCATTCGAAATGACTGCAGGACAATCGATTGATTTGCTTGAATACCGGGATAAAGCGCCAGACGATCCGTTAAATACCCGGTATCCGTTTTCGCGTTTTTATTCGACGATGAACCTCAATTTTGATCAATGGAGTTCAGGGACCACATACTATTACAATCCATACGTAGTGGGATCTCGTCACCAGTTGAGTACGGGCGTTAGTTATATATTTGAACGGTCAACCCGACAAAAGTTTCTCACCTATGACCGCAGCATTTCTGCCGGATATGCTTTTGACAAGCGAAATTGCCCATCTTTAGGTGGTTGCGGAAGTGAAGGCGCGACTTTCGGACTCAATTATTCGATCAACGACTATTTGCTTCCGAGTCTCTCAGCTTCCCACAATCTTGTTTCGCACGTTTGGGACGCCGCCATGTTGAACCTTCAATACCAGAATACCTCTCAGTGCTGGAGAATTAACTTTAGATTGGATTATAATCTTGCGAACAAAGCGTCAGGGGGGCGTCCCACGAACTGGGCAATCGATGCATCTTTAAATTTAACGGGGACTGGCTATGCAGGATTAGGTGAACTGACGCAAGCTTCAGGAGCTGGTGGACGTTAAGGAGTCTAGATTCAATGCCAACTAAAAAAGAATGTCTCGATCATTATCCAAAAATCGCACTCGATCAGCTAGAACGGGCATCCCGGAAAAATAAAGATGTCATGAAAAAAATTACGACTCGATTGATTGCAGACGTGAAAAAAAATCGATCATTATTTGTTTTCGGAAGCGGTCATTCTTCTATCTTAGCGCTTGAACTCTATCATCGAGCAGGGGGGGCATCGTTTGTTATCCCACTGGTTGCCGACTTTATGATGCCACACGCTGGGCCTCCAGTAGTTCGGGTGGTGGAGCGGACCCCGGGGTCTGCTAATTTTTTGCTGGATCGAGGAGAAGTTAAAAAAGGGGAGATGGTTTGGATTGTGTCGCAGTCCGGAATCAATGGCGCCGTCGTTGATTTTGCGATTGCCGCAAAGAAAAAAGGATGTTTTACCGTGGCATTTACGAGTCTCGTTCATAGTCAATCCGTTGCCTCTCGGCATCCCTCAGGAAAAAAGCTGTACCAAGTCTGTGATCAAACGATCGATCTTTGCGGAGTTACAGGCGATGCGATGGTGAAAATTAAAGAAGGTCTCATGGCAGGACCCGTTTCGTCTCTGACCAGTATTTATTTGGCTCATGCCATGATCACTGAAGCAGTGGAGAAACTTGAGAGGGGCGGAATTCGCTGCGTTTATACCAGTGTCAACACTCCAGAAGGTGAAAAAAGAAATAGAGATTTGGAAAAAAAGGCAGCGAAGCGGGATCCGCTTCTTCGGTAGGGGGAGTGGAGAGGCAGTTGGCATCAGGCAGCTGGACTTTGTTTCCGGCAATAGTGACTTGCTAATAATGGGTTAGTCTATAAAGTGCTGACTACCTCGGCGCATGCCTTTACAAACTCAGCAGGTTTGCCTGAGCCAGAACCAGATGCCAGGACCGGATCCCGCCTGCCAGGCTTCCTGATCTGCCTGAGTAGTCAATTTTTTGGCGAACGAGTTAATACCAATTAAATTATTTCAATTTCTTACTCCCCCTTTTTTGCAATGCCTCGTTCATCCCATTACAATTTAGAGATGAGAATTCTGCTTTCTAACGACGATGGTGTTCATGCTATGGGATTGAGGGTTCTATACCGCGAATTAAAAAAGCTCGGATCCGTTACTGTCGTTGCTCCTCTCGAGGAGAAAAGTACTACCGGCCATTCGCTGACGATTCATAAACCCCTTCGCCTAATTAAAATGGAAAAGGATTTTTATGGCGTGAGTGGTTCACCCGCAGATTGCGTTTATCTCGGTATCCGAGAAGTTCTGGGAAAAATGCCAGATCTGGTTGTATCAAGTTAGTTTGTTATGTTTCTTACAATTATCTTTATATTTCCTGAATACGTGAACTTGAGTGCATTTGATAGCAAATTTATGAGAACTTGGCAGAGCCTCTATCTGTCGCATTTTACTTATATTTGAAG